>JAZGGS010000024.1:0-2190 GCA_036480595.1 Ignavibacteriaceae bacterium | reverse complement strand
GCCATCATCTATTTTTTTTATTGATATCGTAATTTCGCCTCGTGAATCAACTGCGTCCACTGAGTTATTCAGTAAGTTTATTAAAACCTGTTCCATCTGCCTGCGGTCAACAAAAACCTTTGTCTGCCTCAATTCAATATTTTTTGTGACTGAAAGATTTTTTGCCCTGAATCTATGATTAAGTAGAAATACACATTCATTAATTAATGTTTCCAAATCAGTTGGTTCAGGGTAGAAGGGCATACTTTGCGAGTAATTTAAAAGTCTTCTGGTATAATCACTTATTCTTCGAGTTTGCCTTTTAATAACATTAAGGGGCTCAGTGATTTCGGCTGAAGGATCATTCTTTAAAAGAATTGCATCGGCGTGTGCAGCTATTATACCTGCAGGTGTATTTAACTCGTGCGCCACAGTATCAACCAGCTCTCCAATGGATGCCATTTTTGAAGCCTGGTTTAATTGTTCCTGATACTCCTGAATTTGTTCAAGATTTCGTTTTGCCTCTTCAGCTCGTATTCGTTTTGAATTCAAATAATATACTAAGAAGCTAAAGAATATAATTACACCAAGGATCACAAATCCCAGAATGAAAAACAGTCTAAATTTATCTCTTAGGTTTGCTGTAACCTCTGGAAGAGGTGTTGAAATTACCAGTATCCATTGTTGACCGTGTAAATCCATTGGAAAATAAGCCATTACTTTCGGGGGTTCATCTCCAATAATTGAATACTCGCCGGTTGAAGGGACATTGGATGTGATCATTAATCTTGGAACATCAAATGAATCGTGACAAGTTGTACATTCCGAAGTAGTATCTGATATTGACCGAAACAGCATTTCTTCATGTTCAGGGTGATATATCAATCTTCCTGTACCGTCGATAACCCATGCAAAATCACTTTTACCCAGTCTCAGTGGTTTAATGAATCTTTCTACAAGAGAATTAAAACTCATTAAGTATCCAATATATTTGGTTGAAGAATAATAATTATTCTCTGGTTCACTAATAATTGGAACAAGCATCAAGAAATATAAATCGGTATTTTCCTTAAAAGATTCATCTCTAATCACAGGCGAAAGCCAATAATTATCTGTACCTGGAACAATAAAGTTCGTCTTAATAATTTCTTTTAAATGTGATATTGCCCAATCAGGAAAAGGTTCTCCTGCAGAATTCCATATTTTGATGTTTTCATCTGTAATGATAATTGATCTTACAAGATAGGGTTCATAAGCGCTTAGGAAATACTCCGGAAAATTAGACTCTTCTTTTTTAGTTTCAGCAAAATTAGCAAGAAACTTCATATCGTTAAAGAAATGATCTAAAAGATAATTTATCCCCTGGGCTGCAGTTTTAGCCATCTCCAACTGCTGTAGTTGGTGATCCCTTTTTATATCGTCAAGTGTCCGTTTGTAAATTTCGGATATAAGAAAAGCAAAAATAAGTACAAAGATTATTGTACCAATAATTAAACTGTATTTATTAAAAATTATTTTCTTCATCTGGTCATTGCAATTAAATGCAGTACTTTGATAGAACTCATCTCAGCACGTAGAAGTCAACTAATAATAGAATGTCTGCTCTCCGCATTTACTGTCTTGCATGGCATTCAACACAAATTAATTCTTCAACATCCATCCCTAAATCTTCGGGATGAATAAAATCAATCCCTGATAAAGAAACTAATTCTTCCCCATCACCTGTGGTTTGCGAAATTATTGTATGGCACAAATTGCAATCTCTTCTTATCACTTCTCCATCATCGGTAAAATGATTCCCATCGTGGCAGCGAAAACATCCTTCATCGTACAGGTGAGAAATATGATTTGGGAATCCCCGCCAGCTTACACCCATACTGGGGAAATAATTTCTATTATATATTTTTTTCACTTCTTCAATTGAATCTTCAATTACATTTTTTTTGGAGGAATAGATTTCAGGATAATTGCTCTTATAAAATTCATTAATTGCAATACCAATACTATCCAAACCAATCTGCTTAGTAGAATAACCATTCTCTAAAACTTCAACAGCCACGCTTTTTATGTATGGAAGGGTCTCATCAATCCTGTCCAAAGAAAGAGAAAGATTTACAGATTTATCGGCAGGATAATAAATATGGGAAGGTCTGTTATGGCAGTCAATACAATCCATTACTCTAAGGTTTTCAGGTTCGAAATCATTTTCAT
>JAZGGS010000023.1:0-4039 GCA_036480595.1 Ignavibacteriaceae bacterium | reverse complement strand
TAAATTGATTGCTGATGATAAACTTTATGCTGAAGTAAAGCTGCATAAGGAAGTTAATGGCATTAAAGTTGAATCAATTGGTTATTATCATTCCAACGAAGTGAGGATTCAAATTTATAAATCTTATGATAGTCTGGAGAAGGATGGGTATTTACCAAGTAATTCGGATGAAAAATAAACGTTCTAACTCCCTGAATATTTTGCCTGTATTTCTTCACCTAAATTTGTAACAAGCAGGTCAACGTCTTCCTCTTTACCTAAAAGATCCTGCAGGGAAATTTTACCTAAAACTTCATCTATAAGATTCTGTACAGTTTTCCAGAGAGAACGAATACTGCAATCAATAGAATTTGTACAGATGTTTTCTATACCTGCATGAATATCACAGAAGCCGGATTCATACAGCTTTCCACCCAGCGAAGTTAGTACATCCCCAACAAGAATCTGATCAGCCGGTTTCTTTAATTTGTAGCCGCCTGTTTGCCCGCGTGCACTTTCAATAAAGCCGGCAAGCCGCATCATCCGTAATATTTTTGCAACATTAGCAGTTGAAAGACCTTCCAACTCGCTGATCTCTGGTATAGTTAAGCCATTCGGGGAATCGCTTTTTGCAATCCGCAATAAAAGTCTTAAACCGTATTCTTCCTGTGTACTGAATTTCATTTTTTATTACAAATAATTTTAACCATTAAATAACGGAATTTTTGAACCGCAAGATTTAGCGTGCATTACTTTAGCAAAATTCTCAGGTGAAATTGAAGGACCTTTGTTTGAACAATGTGTATTAAGTATTTCTCTCCAGTAATTTGAAATTTCTTCGGGCATCCTGCCCTCTATTTCTTGTCTCTGCATAAAGTGAATTAATTTTCCATTCTTAAACAAGGCAGCGCTGGGAGATGACGGAGCGAAACCTCCAACGTACTCTCTTATTTTTTCAACTGTTTCTTTTTCCTGCCCGGCAAAACCTGTAAAAAGTTTATCGGGTATAATATTGTTTTGCAGTGCGAGTGAAATTCCCGGTCTAGCACTTCCGGCTGCACATCCGCAGACTGAGTTTATCATTACCAGAGCAGTTTTATCGTCATTTACTTTAATTGCACTATCAACATCTTCCGGTGTTAACAGCTCCGTAAATCCAACCGCTATAAGCTCATCCCTCATATGCTGTACTGCATCCTGGTTGTACATAGGTGCACTCGAATTAATATTGAACATTTATTCTCCTTTATTCATTTTACAAGAAACCTAAATTTAGTTTTGCTTCCTCACTCATCATCTCCTTATCCCAGGGCGGAGACCATACCAGTTCAATTTTAGCACTATTAACTTCCTCAATGGAAGCTACTTTTCCTTCAACTTCAGGCGGAAGTGATCCGGCAACAGGGCAGGCAGGTGATGTTAATGTCATTTTTATAATAACGTTTGCTTCCTCATCTATTTCTATTTCGTAAATTAAACCAAGCTCAAAAATATCTACCGGAATTTCCGGATCGTAACAAGATTTTAGAATCTCGATTATCTTTTCTTCTAACTCTTGTTTATTTAGTTCTGCCATATTTTTATAGACATTATTTTGGGCTAAAGCCCGTTTTAAATTTATTTATTATAACCACGACCTAAAGGTCGTGGCTACTCACTCTGTTGTAACTTTATTTTTATTATCTGCCAGTGCAGCCATCAAAGTGTGCCATGCAAGAGATGCACATTTAACTCTTATCGGAAACTCCTGCACACCTGCAAAAACAGCAAGCTTACCAAGATCTTCAACATCAGGATTATCACCGAGTTTACCTGTAACCAGGTTATGAAATTTGTTGAACAGCTTTTCGGTTTCCTCTTTTGTTTTACCTTTAAGCATTGAAGTCATAACCGAAGCAGAAGCTTTTGAAATTGCACATCCTTCGCCATTAAAAGAAATATCTTTAACAATACCATCCTCAACTAAAACATAAACATCAATGTGGTCTCCACAGAGAGGGTTGTAACCCTCTGCCTTCGAAGAAGCATTATTCATCTTCCTGAAATTCCTGGGGCTTTTATTATGATCGAGTATTACCTGCTGGTAAAGTTCTTTCAGTTCCCGTTCCATTATCCAAATACCGTAACTATTTTCTTTAATCCTTCAATAAGAACATCAACTTCTTTTTTAGTGTTATACATTGCAAATGAAGCGCGGGAAGTTGCCGGAATTCCATACCTATCCATTACCGGCTGAGTGCAGTGATGACCTGTTCTTATTGCCACTCCTTCAAAATCTAAAAATGTTCCTATATCGTGCGGATGAATATTTTCCAGAACGAACGAAAGCACACTCATCTTTTCTTTTGCCGTTCCAATAATTCTTAATCCTGGAATATCAGAAACTTTTTTCGTTGCATACTCTAGCAGTTCTGTTTCGTGCTTTCCAATATTTTCAATCCCTATTTTTGAAACATAATCGATAGCCGCACCTAGCCCAATAGCTCCTGCAATATCAGGTGTTCCGGCTTCAAATTTATGAGGAAGCTCATTGTAAATGGTTTCTTCGAAAGTAACTTTAGAGATCATATCTCCGCCGCCCATATATGGAGGCATAGCTTCGAGCAGATCAATTTTACCATAGAGAACACCAATCCCGGTTGGTCCGTAAATCTTATGTCCTGAAAAAGCAAAGAAGTCGCAATCGAGTTCCTGCACATCTACAGGTAAATGATTGACTGCCTGGGCACCATCAATAAAAACCGGAATGTTAAACCGATGAGCGTAATCAATAAACTTTTTAACAGGGTTTACTGTTCCAAGCGAGTTTGAGACATAAACAATCGAAACTAATTTTGTTTTTTTGTTAACCAGTTTTTCAAATTCTTCATAAATAATTTCGCCGTTGTCATCAATTGGTATCACCCTAAGTTTTGCATTCTTTTCATTGCAGAGCATCTGCCATGGAACAATATTAGAATGATGTTCCATGTGCGAAATAATTATCTCGTCACCTTCTTTAATATTTGTTTTGCCGAAGGATTGTGCAACAAGATTTACAGATTCAGTTGTTCCCCTCGTAAAGATTATCTCATTTTTCCCTAAAGCATTGATGAACTGTTTAACAATTATCCTTGCAGTTTCAAAAGCTTCGGTTGATACACCGCTTAAAGCATGAACTCCCCTGTGAATATTTGAGTTCATTGTAGAGTAATATGTATTAACCCTGTCTATTACAAAAACAGGTTTCTGCGTGGTTGCAGCATTATCCAGGTAAACCAGCGGTTTATCATGCACTTTTGTTTTAAGGATTGGGAAGTCATCCCTTATCTTCATAACATCATAAGTTTTTTGTTTAGTTAATTCGCTAACTGCAGGTTGTCTGTTCATAATGTTTTGATTCGTTATTGATTAAACCGCTCTGTAATAATTTTTTCAAGATAGTTTCGCAATGATTCGGTTTTTATAGAAGTGATTACATCACTTGCAAAAGCATGTAGTAGAATTGCTCTACTTGCTTCTTCACCAATTCCTCTTGATTTAAGATAGAATCTTGCTTCTTCATCCAGCTGCCCAATGGTTGCACCGTGAGAGCACTTAACATCATCTGCAAAAATTTCAAGCTGGGGTTTTGTGTTAACCAATGCATCGTTGGAAAGAAGAATGTTGTTGTTTTGCTGGAATGCGTTGGTTTTTTGTGCATCGGGTCTTACAATCACCTTCCCGTTAAAAACACCTCTGGATTTATCGTTAAGAATTCCTTTGTAATGCTCGTGGCTGTTGCAGTGCGGCATTGCATGATCAATTAACGTATGTGCATCGAACAACTGGTTTCCTTCAATCATATATAAACCGTTAAGAGTGCATTCGCCGCTTTCATCATTAAACCGCGAATTAAAATCATTCCTGGTTAACGCTGCGCCAATTGAAATTAAATGGGAAGAAAAGTTAGAGTTTCTTTCCTGGTTAACTTCCATTCTTGCAATATGAAAAGCATTTATGCTTTCTTCCTGCAGTTTTATATGATCAACAACCGTGCTTTCATCCGCAATAATTTCTGTTACTGCGTTTGTAAAGTAAA
>JAZGGS010000022.1:0-4810 GCA_036480595.1 Ignavibacteriaceae bacterium | reverse complement strand
ATACCGAACTTGATTACCTGCGCGAAAAAAGTAAGAACATGTACATCATCGATGACGAGCTATTTTTTGTTATTGATGAAAAGAATAACACGATTGACTTAACAGAAAAAGGCAGAGTAGAACTTGCACAGGGAAGCGGGATGGAAAAAGATTATTTTGTCCTGCCCGATCTTGGAACGGAAGTAAGCAAGTTTGAAAATGATACAAGTCTGGATGAACAGGAAAAAATAAAACTTAAAGATGAACTTTACAGCAGGTACTCTGCAGCCAGTGACAGGATCCATACTATTCACCAGTTGTTAAAAGCGTACACACTTTTTGAAAAAGATGATGAGTACGTTATTACCGAAGAAGGAAAAATTGCTATTGTTGATGAGTTTACCGGTCGTGTTCTTCCGGGTAGAAGATACAGCGACGGACTTCACCAGGCAATTGAAGCTAAAGAAAATGTTAAGGTACAACGCGATTCCCAAACACTCGCTACAATTACTCTTCAGAATTATTTTAGGATGTACAATAAACTTGCAGGCATGACCGGTACAGCGGAAACTGAAGAGGGCGAGTTCTTTGAAATTTACAAACTTGAAGTTGTTGTAATTCCAAGTAATAAACCACTAACGCGTGAAGACGATGATGATGCAATCTTCAAAACCAAGCGCGAAAAATACAATAAGGTTATTGAAGAGATACAAGACCTTAGAAAAGAGGGAAGACCCGTACTGGTTGGTACAACTTCTGTTGAAGTTTCAGAAACAATCAGCAGGATGTTAAAGAGGATAGGATTTAAACATAATGTTCTTAACGCTAAGCAGCATCAGAGCGAAGCAGAAATTGTTGCACATGCCGGCGAAATTGGTGCGGTTACAATTGCTACAAATATGGCTGGTCGTGGAACTGATATAAAACTTGGCGCAGGTGTAGTGGAGAAAGACGGGCTTTATATTCTTGGAACTGAAAGACATGAATCAAGACGAATTGACAGGCAGCTTAGAGGTCGTTCGGGAAGACAGGGAGACCCCGGTTCAACAAAATTTTATCTCTCTCTTGAAGATGATCTTATGCGGCTTTTTGGAAGTGACCGGATTGCAACCGTGATGGAAAAAATGGGAATAAAGGAGGGTGAAGTTATTCAGCATCCTATGATAACAAAATCTGTTGAGCGTGCGCAGAAAAAAGTTGAAGAGAATAACTTCGCTATAAGAAAAAGATTGCTTGAATATGACGACACCATGAACCAGCAGCGTGAAGTTATTTACAATAGAAGAGGAAAGGCACTGCAGGGCGACAGGCTAAAGGGAGAAATATTTGAACTGCTGGAAGAATTTATAGATAATGTAGTTGATAAGAATTTTGATGATATGCTTGTGGACAATATTAAAGAAGAGCTGCTCCATAACCTGCTCGTTGAAGTAAAGCTGGAATCTGAAGAGTTCGAATCGCTTGGTGAAGATGGTTTGAAACAGAGTATAATGGATACAGCCAAAGAATTTTATAGTAAAAAAGAAGAAATGATTGGTCCTGAATTAATGGCACGACTGGAAAGGTTTGCTGTGCTAAGCGTGATTGATCAGAAATGGAAAGAACACTTACGCGAAATGGATGATCTTAAAGAAGGAATCGGTTTGCGTGCTTATGGTCAGAAAGATCCGCTAGTTGAATATAAAGGTGAAGCATTTAAACTCTTTGTTACCCTTCTTGAACAGGTTAGAGATGATGTTGTATCATTCGCGTTTAAATTCTTCCCGCAGGCGCCGGATGAAATTCAGCAAAGAAGAAGACAACCTGCAAGCCGCATTACCGAAAGCAAACAAGCTACTACCAACATTGGGCTATCCGGAGGAAGCCAGCAAGCCGGACCGCACAGGGCAGGAAAGGCACAACCGGTAAGAGTTGGTGAAAAAGTTGGAAGAAATGATCCCTGTCCCTGCGGCAGCGGTAAAAAATATAAGCATTGTCATGGCAAATAGTCTAAAGAGTTATTATGAAAAAAATTGAAGCAATAATTCGCCCCTTCAAATTGGATGACGTAAAAGAAGCCCTGCTTGAAGAAGGTGTTAGAGGGCTTACTATTTCTGAAGTTAGAGGTTACGGCAGGCAGAAAGGTCACACCGAAACTTACAGGGGCAGTGAATACAGGATTGAGTTTGTACCTAAAATGAAAATCGAGGTTGTTGTTGAGGATTCAAAAGTGGAGAAAGTGGTGGATGCAATCTGTAAAACTGCTAAAACCGGGCAGGTGGGTGATGGAAAAATATTTATTTCCAAAGTTGAAGATGTGATCAGGATTAGGACCGACGAATCGGGCAAACATGCATTGTAAAGAAATTTACCTTTTTGTTTTATTTGATCTTTAATAGCTTCGTTTATGGGTTTTTCCATTCTTAAAAAAATCAGGTTTAGTTTTTTTCTACTGCTTTTGGTTGTGGTAACCGGCTGCAGCGTTTGGAATAGTTTTACAACTTACTTCAATCTGTATTATAATACTACCGAATCATTTGAGAAAGCCGAAGAGCAGATTTATGCTCAACAAAGAAGCATGTTCTCTACTCAATCTCTTACTGTACCAGGCACCGCAAATACAGAGCTTGATAAAGTAATTGAAAAATGTTCAAACATTCTTCAGTTTCATTCGGAAACCGGCTATGTTGAAGATGCACTCCTTATGCTTGGCAAATCATTTTACTACCAGAATAATTACCAAAAAGCTCAGCGCAAGTTTGAGGAACTTGTAGCTTCTCAAGTGGAAAGTGATTACGAATTGGAAGCAGAATTGTGGATTGGTAAATGCCAGATGAAACTTAAAAATTATAACGATGCATTATCAACTTTACACAATGTAAGGCAGGAAGCTATTGAAGAGGATGAAGAGCTAATTGTACAGGAAGCATTTATTGAAGAAATTATTTATAGAGTTACTACAGAGGATTATAACGGTGCAATAGCACTTGCCAATGAATTTATGGAAGTATCCGATGATGACGAAATTAAAGCTGAAGTATGGTACGAGATAGGAAACCTGAATATAATAATTGAAGATGTTCAAAATGCTATACTTGCTTACAACAATGTGTTTGAATTCTCACCTGGTTTTGATTTGGAAACTGATGCTAGATTAAAATACGGGCAGGCACTGCGTGATGGCGAACAAAGTGAAACTGCTCTTTCTGTTTTTGATGATATGCGTTCCAAAGATAAGTACGAAAATAAAGTAGCTGAAGTTGATTTTGAAATTGGTAAAACCTATGCTTCCCTTGAAAGATATGACAATGCGATAGACCAGTTGATTATGGTTGATTCAACCTACAGAAATACAGAGAGTTCCGGTGCAGCAAAATATGAAATTGGGATGATTTATGAATCAGGATTAAAACAACTTGATAGTGCTGCAGTATATTATAAAAAAGCTTCAACCAGTTCATTACCCCAGGCATACTTAATTCCTGTAAGAGAAAAAAACCAGCTTTTTACCCGTTATATTAATCTTAGAAACAATCTAAATAATTACGACAAACAATTTTTTTATTCTGAACATCCTGATGAATTTATTAAAGATTCAACCAGGTATGTAGAAGATTCTCTGGCAATAGCTGAAGAAATTGCAAGCGTTAAGGAACTGCAGGACATCTGGGCGGGGCTCGATTCTATGTGGGTTGTTGAGGATACTACTGGCGCTTTCCAGGATACTTTAAAAACTTTGGACTCGCTGATTATCAGGGATACTACTTTTACTTATCGAAACAGGGATACACTTTATGCCCAGTTAAATGATACGCTTTATTCAGATTCAGCTATCGTTTTCGTGTTCGATAGTTTGTTTTCAGATCCATCTATGCTAACCCTGGTTGAAAGACGACAATACGAAATGGAGAATAGGCAAAAGGAACAAAGGGCAAAAGAACTGGCAGCAGAATTACCCGATTCACTTAGGTTTGAAAATAATCCTCCCAGGCGTCCAACAATATCAAAAGATTCTTTAAAAACAGTTATCGTTAAAAACCAGCTTCAACTTGGGAACCTGTTTCTTGCGGAACTTAACATACCGGATTCGGCTTACTGGTATTACAATAGTACCCTTATCACTTACCCGAATACTACATACCACGCCAACACGCTTTATGCAATGGGCAGCTACTATCTTACAGTTGATAATAAAAAAAAGGCAGATAGCTTATTTAATATAATTTATGTTAATTATAAAAATGAACGCGTGGTAAATGCTGCAGCTAATAAACTAAATAAACCACTCATCGATTTGGATTATGATCCTGCTGAAGAAAAATATTTAGAAGCAGAATCATTGATGCTGCTTGAGGATTATGCGGGTGCAATTAATGGTTTCTATAATGTTCATAAAACTTATCCCGGCTCACCTTTTGCACCAAAAGCGCTATATACCTGCGGCTGGATTTTAGAAAACGAACTCTTCCTTCTCGATTCTGCTGCAACATATTACGATTCATTAATTGTTAACTATCCTTCTTCAGAATACGTAAGGATTATTGCACCCAAGGTTACAATGTATAAACAGGAATTAAGAAGACGGGAACTGGCATTGCAGGATTCTCTTTATACTTTGGAAAACGGTCTTGATTCATTAGCGACTGACAGTGCTCTTGTACAGATAGAGAAAACATACAAGGATACAATAGAAGTTGCATTTGATGATGGAACGGAAAATGGAATTAAGCAGGATGAACAGGTAACAACCGAAACCAGCGAGATCCCGGTGATCAAAGAACCTGTATGGAATCCGAGACGGCGAAGATAGATTTTTACATTTCACAAATTAAATAATAATTGTGAATCGCAG
>JAZGGS010000021.1:0-7399 GCA_036480595.1 Ignavibacteriaceae bacterium | reverse complement strand
AAGTACCATAAACCCGGATGTATGATCGGTTGATGCCCACAATCCTCCTGCAATTATAGTTGGATCAGTAGCATCAGGACCTACATCATGTGTAACACCCGTTGCAGTTCCGGTTGCTATATCGAATTGGTGAATAACAGAACCGCCAGCAGTCTGATCGTGTACCCAGAGAAAGGGACCGCCCGGTGAAACATCATCATATGCAGAACCATATTGGGCTGTAAGCCCCGTAGCGATTTGAGCTATAGGCGCACCACCTGCTCTGGGTATCAATGATACTGGATCGGCCCAGTTTCCACACCAGAAGCCGTCAGCCCCTGCATCGTAAGCAATATTTCTTACAGTTATTCCGCCGCCAACAGGTATTGTACCAATAAGAGTTTCTGTTGCAAAATCCATTTGATAGATGGTAGGACCAGAAGCACCGCCGTAAAAATATGCACCATCGTAAGCAAGATCTCTAAGCCCTGATACGCCCGGTATTGAAAATTGTCTCACCATGGTGCCGGTTGCATCATATTCATGGATCAAGTCTGCAGCCCAGCGGGTTGTATAGTAACTTGTTCCGTCAAATTCAGTACCAGCATTTCCAGCAGCGCCTGAAGCAGCAGTAACATCAAATGCAAACAGCAAATCCCAAATAGCATCATTAGCTGAGTTGTAGTTTATAAGACTTGGGGTTGGACTAGCTTCATACTGTTGTGCTGTTAGTGTAAAACAAACAGATAAAACAAACAGAAGTGTGAAAAGTCTGAATGACTTTATCATAATTCCTCCTTAGATGAATTAATGATTATTGTTAATTAAGAATGAGCACAAAATCTTATTGGCTATACATTATGATAGTGATCTTATGTTTGATCACAATAAATATTTAACCAATAAAAACTAAATATTATAGAATTCTTCACCTCCTTTTTTAGGTTACATTTGAAATTAAGACATATAATTAGTTGATTAAACAAAACAGTCATTATCAACAAATATACAAAAATTTTACCGGTATGATTTTATCTGTTGAATTATACAAAAAAATAATTTCAAAAGAAACAACAAGCTGATTATTTAAATCTAATCTTTATTAAAAAATGGCTTATTTGTAAGATTCTTAGCCTATTTTCATTATGTATATTTAACAAAATATTATAAGCCATTAACACAGTATGCTATCTCGTACTAATTCAAAAAAATTGATATGTTTGTTTAATAGGTTTTTATTTAATACGATGATTTTCAAGAAACAAAGATTAGAACTAATAGAAAGTCTATCAAACAAAGGAATTGCTGACGAAGCACTTTTAAAAGCAATGAATGAAGTAGAAAGAGAAAAATTCATTCCCAGGGCAATTAGACCTCATGCTTATCTGGATATTGCTTTACCCATTGGATACGATCAGACAATTTCACAGCCTTATACAATCGCCATTATGACCCAGGCGTTAGAGGTTAAAAAGGGAGATAAGATACTGGAAATTGGAACTGGTTCCGGTTACCAGGCAGCAATTTTATATGCTATGGGTACAAAAGTTTTTAGTATTGAAAGACATTTTGAAATTTTTAATAACGCACTAAAACTATTTGATAAGTTAAGCGTGCGGGTTCGTTGTAAACAAGGAGATGGAACTTTGGGTTGGGATGAGTACTCACCTTTTGATGGAATTATTGTTACAGCAGGTTCACCGGGAATTCCTGATTCGCTTAAAAAGCAATTAGCCATTGGCGGCAGAATGGTTATTCCTGTAGGAGATAAGAGTTCCCAAACATTACAAGTAGTTACTAAAATGGATAACGAAGATTTTAAAATTGAAAAAATTCCGGAATTTGCTTTTGTTCCATTAATTGGAAGAGAAGGTTGGAAAGATCAGTAATTATAATTGTGGGACCTACCTGTTCAGGCAAGACACACTTTGGAATACTTCTGGCAAAAATTCTTAACAGCGAAATATTATCCGCCGACAGCAGACAGTTTTACACAAAATTAAACATCGGAACTGCAAAACCAAACGAAAGCCAACTTGCAGAAGTAAATCATCACTTTATAAATATTCTTGAACCAGCTGAAGATTATAATGTGAGCGATTTTGAAAAACAAGCTGAAAAAGTAATTGAAAATTTGTTAAGCAGATCTTTAACCCCAATTGTGGTGGGAGGATCCGGTTTGTATATAAAAGCTCTTGTTGACGGTATCTTCGATACTGTTGATAAAGACTTTGAATACAGGGAAAAATTATTAAATTATAAAAATCAATTTGGGCATGAGTACCTTTATAACTTATTGAAAAAAACAGACCCGGTTAGTGCAGAAAAAATGCTGCCGCAAAATTGGAAACGTGTGATGAGAGCGCTGGAAGTTTATCATCTTTCAGGCGAACCAATCTGGAAACATCACGAAAGACAAAAAAAAGAAAACAAATTTAATTTTATTCAAATTGGCTTGAACTGGGACAGAAAAACTCTTTATAAAAATATAAATGAACGTGTTGATTTGATGATTGATGATGGATTAGTGAAGGAAGTAGAGAAACTTTTAGCAGACGGATATAATAAGGAACTTAATTCTTTAAACACTGTTGGTTACAAAGAAATAATTTCTTATTTGAATAATGAAATATCAGTTGAAAGAGCAATAGAATTAATAAAAAGAAATACCCGGAGATATGCAAAGAGACAGATGACGTGGTTTCGTAAAGATGATAGAATTGAATGGTTTGACCTGGATGAGAATAGTGAATTGGAAAATATCGCAAAAAAAATTGCAGACCGTTTCAAATAATTTAGACTTAAATTATCATTTCTTCTTTAACACTAATTTAAATATCAATATATTCGTATAGTAATTAGTTTAAAAAATTGTTAGCCGGGTACTCTGTACCCAAATAACTTTCTTCTAAAAGAATTTTAAAAATTATTTTAAAGAAGGTCATCATAAATAGTTCTTCCAATTTTTCCTAAAAAAGAAAGGGAATAAAAAATGGTTGGAATTGTTGGATATGGTTCATACCTGCCGCGTTACCGCATCAAAGTAGAAAGTATTGCAAAAGAGTGGGGCTCTGATCCTGAAGCACTTAAAAGAGGATTGCAATTGTTTGAAAAAACAGTACCGGGTTTAGATGAAGATACCATTACAATTTCGGTTGAAGCCGCTAAGGGCGCATTAAAACGTGCTAACATCAATCCAAAAGAGATTGGTGCTGTTTATATCGGATCGGAATCTCATCCATATGCAGTTAAACCAAGCGGTACAGTTGTGATTGATGCACTGGGAATAGGACCACACGTACATGTTGCAAGCTACGAGTTTGCATGTAAAGCAGGCACTGAAGCAATGTATAATGCCTATGCTCTTGTTAAAGCAGACGAAATGAAATATGCCATGGGAATCGGCGCCGATACTTCGCAGGGTGCCCCGGGTGATGCTTTGGAATACTCTGCTTCAGCAGGCGGTGCGGCATTTATTATGGGTAAAGAGAATGTTGTTGCTGAAATTCTTTTTACAAACTCCTATACATCCGATACACCTGATTTCTGGAGGCGCGAGCATGAATATTATCCAAGGCACGCAGGAAGATTTACGGGTGAGCCGGCATACTTTAAACATCTTGTAACCGCTGGTAAAATTCTACTTAAAAAATCCGGGATGAAACCTGAAGATTTTAAATATGCAGTTTTTCATATGCCCAATGGAAAGTTTCCGCAAATGGCTGGTAAGAAATTAGGGTTTACAAAGGAACAATTGGAAACCGGTTGGATAGTTCCATGGATGGGTAACACTTATTCAGGTTCTTCACCAACGGCTCTGGCTGCAGTTTTAGATGTAGCAGAACCGGGTGATAAAATATTTATGGTTTCATTCGGCTCCGGTGCAGGTAGTGATGGATTTATTTATAACGTAACAGATAAAATAAAAGATGTGCAGGATAAAGCTGTTAAGTTAAGAGACATGCTTGATAATAATAAAATCTACCTGGATTACGGAGAGTATGCTAAATTCCGTGAAAAAATAATTCTGAACGAATAACGAGGGAATTAAAATGAGAGAAGTAGCAGTTATTGGAACCGGGATGACAAATTTCGGTGAATTATGGGGGAAGTCTATTAAAGATATTTTTGTTGAAGCTGCACTTGGCGCAATTGAATCTTCAGGAGTCGATCATATCGATTCAATTTATGTTGGTGCGATGTCCAGCGGTCTGTTTGTTGGGCAGGAGCATCTTGGTGCAGTTATGGCGGATTACCTGGGACAAAATCCTGTTCCGGCAACAAGAGTTGAATCTGCCTGCGCATCAGGCGGAGCGTCTTTCCGTGCGGCTTATCATGAGGTGGCATCCGGCGCAAGCGATATAGTTCTTGCAGGCGGAGTTGAAAAAATGACTGATGGTGCTGATGTAACGGAAGCCCTTGCAACTGCCGCCGATCAGGATTATGAAGTTTATCAAGGTGTAACTTTTCCCGGACTTTATGCAATGATCGCAAATGCTCATATGCATGAGTTTGGAACAAAGAGAGAAAACCTTGCGCAGGTTGCAGTTAAGAATCACAAAAATGGCTTCAACAATCCTAATGCTCAATTCAGAAGTAAGATTACAGTTGACCAGGTATTAAATTCAACTTTGGTGGCTGATCCTTTAAGATTGCTTGATTGCTCGCCGGTTAGTGATGGCGGAGCAGCTGTTATTCTTTGCCCGATGGATATTGCTAAGAAGTTTACCGGAACTCCTGTTCGTGTAAAAGCAACTTCGCAGGCATCCGGCACAATTGCTCTTCATAGCAGGGATAGTTTAACAACGCTTGATTCTGTAAAAACAGCAGCAGAAAAAGCATATAAGATGGCTGGATTAAAACCGGCTGATATAAACTTTGCCGAAGTGCACGATTGCTTTACAATTGCTGAGATTGTTGCTACCGAAGAGCTTGGGTTCTTTGAAAAAGGCAAAGGCGGCGCAGCAGTTGAAGAAGGTAAAACAGCACTTGATGGATTGATTCCCATAAATACAAGCGGCGGATTAAAATCAAAAGGGCATCCTGTTGGGGCTACAGGCATAGCACAAATAATTGAACTTTACGAACAGCTTACCGGGCAGGCAGGAAAGAGACAGGTTAAAGATGCAAAAATTGGGTTAGCACAAAACATGGGTGGTTCCGGTGCAAGTTGTGTAATAAATATTCTGGAGGCAATATGATAAGTCCAAGATATCACAGGGAAAAACCGCAGCGTTACCGTCTTGAAGCAGGAAAGTGTAACAGCTGTGGATATATTAGCTTTCCACCAAGATTGATTTGCCCTAAATGTAAATCAAAAGAATTTGAAACCGTGAATCTTAGTGATAAAGGAACAATTAAAACTTTTACAGTAATACGAGTTGCGTCCGATATTTTTGCATTGCAAACACCTTTTGCTGTGGCAATTGTTGAATTAAATGGTGGTGTTAAACTAACAACTCAAATTGCGGATGTTGATCTCGACAAACTTAAAATTGGGCAGAAAGTTAAAATGGTTTTCCGGAAAATTCAGGATGAAGGAAAATCAGGTTTGCATTGCTACGGTTATAAAGCAGTTCTAGTTTAAGATTATATATATTTTGCTGGTTACCTCGTTCTCAATTTTCTCAAATGTGACTGGCACATGACCTGACTTTTTCCTTTCTCTAATTCTTCCTAAATTGAGGTATCTTATTTTTAAGATGAAATACCTTATTTTTTTTACACTCTCACTAAATCTTGCACAGATGGAGAAATTAATTGAAAGATAAAATTAGGATAGCATCAGGACAGGGCTTTTGGGGAGATTTAATTGATGCACCCTATCACCAGGTTACTAAAGGAGATATCGATTATCTTGTAATGGATTACTTAGCAGAAGTGACGATGTCGATACTTCAAAAACAAAAAAACAGGAATCCAAAACTTGGCTATGCCCGCGATCTTCCCGAACTTATGAAAAAGATACTTCCTATTTGTAAAGAAAAGGGGGTTAAAGTTATTACTAATGGTGGCGGTGTTAATCCCGTTGCCTGTGCCGATGCCATTTTAGCTGAAGCTGTTGAGCTTGATATTGAAGAACTTGATATTGCAGTCGTACTTGGCGATAGTATAATTGATTGCCTTGATGATATTATTAAAAAGGGCTGCCAACTGAATAATATGGAAACAGGTGAATCTATAATTAATTATAAAGATAAAATGCTAAGCGCCAATGTTTACTTTGGCGCCATGCCAATTGTAGAAGCTCTTGAAAGAGGAGCCGATATTGTAATTACAGGAAGAACTACCGATACCGGCTTAACCCTTGCTCCAATGATTTATGAATTCGGTTGGGATAAAAAGAATTATGACCTTATGGCAGCAGGAACTATTGCAGGGCATATTCTTGAATGCGGTGCACAATCAACCGGCGGAAATTTTTTGGGTGACTGGCAATCAATAGAAAACTTTACAGAGATTGGTTTCCCGATTGCAGAAGCGTATCCAAACGGAGAGGTGATAATTACAAAGCATGAAAACACTGGTGGGCTGGTTTCATTCGATACGATTGCTGAGCAGCTTCTTTATGAAATTGGTAATCCAACAGATTATATAACTCCGGATTGTATAGCTGATTTTACATCAATTAAAATAGAAGATCTTGGCAACAACAGGGTAAAAGTATTTAATGTAAAGGGTAAACCAGAAACTGATTCTTACAAGGTTTCTTGTTCATATCATTACGGTTATAGCGCTTCAGGTTCGTTAACTTATTCGTGGCCCCAGGCATTAACAAAAGCACAAAAGGCTAGCAGAATATTAAGGAAAAGATTAAAACATCTTAACCTGCAGTTTGATGAAATAAGAACAGAGTTTATTGGTTATAATGCAACTCACGAGAACCTTGCACCGGAGATGGATGAAGATAAAATAAATGAGATTATGTTAAGAGTCTCAGTAAGGGCGCAGGACAGAGATACAATTAAAAGATTCGGGCAGGAGATTGCACCATTAATATTAACCGGTCCTCCAAGTGTAACAGGTTTTGCCGGTGGAAGACCAAAACCAAGTGATGTTATAGCTTATTGGCCCGCACTTCTGCCAAAAGATCTTGTTAAAACTAAAGTAAAAATCCTTAATTTATCCTGAATTCATTTCAGGATCTTTAAAGAATGAAACATTATTTTGTTTATATATTATCTAGTAAAAATAAAACTCTGTATATCGGATTTACAGATATCTTAGCAAGAAGAATCTATGAACACAAACTTGGTTTTATTGATGGTTTTACTAAGAAGTATAATGTTAACAGACTTGTTTATTATGAGGCACATCCAACTTTAGCAAGTACTGTTAAAAGAGAAAAACAATTTAAAAACTGGCATAGACAGTGGAAAATTAATTTAATTGATTCAGAATATGAGGAATGGAAAGATTT
>JAZGGS010000020.1:0-3497 GCA_036480595.1 Ignavibacteriaceae bacterium | reverse complement strand
TTAAACCCCTCTTCGAGATTTACATCATTGTTCAGGCAATAGTTAGCAGCCTGGAAGGTTGGAAGCCAGGATAATTTTTCGCGTGCTTTTGTAAGTACAAGTTCACCTGTGTTAACCTGGATATCTAAAGATACTTTTAAATTTTCCCAGAGCAGATTAACTGTAGTTTTATCATCCGTTGTGTTGGTAAAAATAAAAGTCATTCTTTCCAGGAACGGTACTTCTTCCGGTTTCACCTTTATTCTAAATATTTCTTTCTTCTCATCAAACTGCGAACCGGCGTCAATTTCAGTATCGCCGCTGAATATTATCTGCCATTCAGTTTTCCCCGGAATGGTATGTATTCCGTAAGTCCCCGCCTGGAGGTCATTTCCATTTATTTTTACTGCGTCATCAAATGTAATTGAAGTGACTTCGTTAGCTCCGGTGCGCCAGACTTCATCAAACGGAACCAGTTCTCCCCAGATCTTTCTATTCTTTACTCCCGGGCTGCTGTAATCAATCGAAATGTGAGTTACACCAACAGTTTGTGTAACGGTTGCATTTGGGCTCGGACGAGGAGTTTCCAGGCCTTGTGCGAATGTATAACCTGCTGCCAGTAACAACGTGCAGGTTATTAATGCAATGGTGGTTTTGAAATAGAGCTTCATATCTGATCCTTATTTTAGTTGAGATTTTATTGAGACTAAGAATATGGTTTTATTAAAATAATTACTCCAAGTGTCTTAAAACATTAATCTTCTTAATTTCTCCAGCTATAATTAATGTTTCATTTTCTGTAAAAACGTGGTCGGGACTTGGAATTGCTTTTACTTTAACTTCACTCTTCTTACCAACTTTTATTGAAAGAACATCTACACCGTAATTTTTACGGATATCCAGCTCACGGATTGATTTGCCAATGAAAGATTGTGGCGGAGATATTTCAACAATAGAATATCCTTCCATAAAGTGAATTTGTTTTTTATCTTCCTTCATACTAATACTACTGGCAAGATTTGAAGCGATCTCCATCCGGTCAATCTCTTTCTGGTAAGCATCCTGTATATCTTTGCGCCAGATGTAACCAAGCAGACGGCTGTTAAATGAATCAACAACCGGCAGCCCCTCAAGATTATAATTACTCATTAAATCAAGCGCAACCTGGCAGTTAGTTTCGGGCGTGAGCGGTTCAAAATTTGTATTTGCAATATCTGTAGCAATTAAAATATCGGTGAGCTCTTCCCTTTCATAAAAATGATCTTTGATATCATGGATAGAAATTATTCCTATTACTTTCCTGCTCCTGTCAACCACAGGATATTCAGTTGCACTTCCTTTAAGAACCCGGTTCATCACCTGTGCAAAATTTTCTGCACCACCCATTGTTTCAACTTCTTTCTTAAATACATCCTTCACGTAAAGCGATTCCATTACGTTGGTTTCCATCCCTTCTTTTATACCGATGTTTCTCATCAGCAGCTTCAAAGTGTAAATAGATTCCCTTGATAACTTTGAGGAAAGGATTGTACTTATTATACAGGTAACCATTAATGGAAGAATAATGTTGTAATCGTTTGTTAACTCGAAGACGATAATGATAGCCGTAATAGGTGCGCGGGTTGTTCCTGCTACCAATCCACCCATTGCCACCAAAGCGTAAGCTCCCGGTGTTGCAGTAACTTCGGGGAATGCTGTATGAACAATATGCCCAAAGAAAAATCCGAGCATGGCACCCATAAAAAGTGACGGTGCAAAAATTCCTCCCGAACCACCTGAACCAAGCGTTATTGAAGTTGCAAATATTTTAATGAACACAAGCGCAAACGCAAGGTACCAGAACATATTTCCATAGAGTGCGTTATTAATTGTATCGTAACCAACACCCATAATTTGTGGGAAGACTAAAGCTATAAGTCCTATTTGTAAACCACCAATAGCAGGTTTGATATATTCAGGAATTTTTATTTTGTCATCCCAGATAGATTCGGAAAAATAGAGAGCTTTTATAAATGCATATGAAGCTAATCCAGCAAGTGCACCAAGCACGAAGTAAAATCCTATCTCCTGCGGTGCAACCAGTTCATATTGTGGAACTATAAATGCAGCAAATTTTCCTTCGAATGTGTGGGAAACAACTGTGGCCATAACCGAAGCAATAACAATTGGAGAAAACTGAGCAATTGCAAAATCCATTAATATAATTTCTACGGCAAACAGGGCGCCCGCTATTGGTGCGTTAAAAGCTGCTGCAATACCAGCTGCAGCACCGCATCCAACAAGTGTTTTCATTCTTTTACTAGGCACACGCAAAAACTGTCCAACCATAGAACCTAAACTTGAACCAATCTGTATAATCGGTCCTTCCCTTCCTACCGAACCGCCGGTTCCAATCGTAATTGAAGAAGCAATAGCTTTTATGAAAGCTACCCTTGGACGGATGCTTCCACCTTTAAGAAGAATTGCCTGCATTACTTCCGGAACACCATGGCCTTTTGCTTCGGGAGCAAAGAAATAAATTATTGGTCCTACAATTAAACCGCCTATTGTTGGAATAATTAATACCCAGTACCAGGGGGTGCTCATAATATTTTCGAGCAGTGTACCATCGCCTGAAAAAGAGAGGTTGGAAATTTCGTAGATAAGTAATCTTATACCTATTGCAGCTAAACCTGCCAGCACACCAATGATAATTGCAACAACTATCATGAACGTATGTTCTGTAAGTTTCAGCCGCTCAAAGTAGGCGGCTGTACGGAGAGAAATACTTGTTAGAGTTTTACTGTAAAAGGTTTTATTCACAACTATTTATTTATTTAGCTTGCCGTAAAGATAGTGTTAAGCTAAAAAGCATACAATACAATGCTACTCAGAATAATGATTGATAACTTTTACAATAGCGCCATTACAAACAGTGCAAAAAGGTTTATCACCTTTTGAAAACATTATACAATCGAGCATCGGGCGGTACAAACCTTTTGATGAATAACCGGCTCCTTCAAAAACTCCAACCTGCCCGTGGTACCTGCTTCCCTTCAGGTAACTATCAACCAACTCCGAATGTTCTTTATCTTTCTGTGCGTATTCTTTTTCTGCTTTTTCAATCTCAAGAAAGTGAGATTTGTTTCTTTTCAGTTCCGCAATTTTATTATTCATCTCCCTTCGCCCACTCTGCCATCTAAGATCCATAGAATCATAATCTGCTTTCTCCCAGGGTGTTGGTATTCCAATTCCTGGTGTAAGTAATTTTTCCCACTTAAGGTTCTGCGGATTGATTAAGGCAGTTATGTTTGGCTCAACCGGTTCAACTCCACGCGGGTAAAAATCGTTGTATGCTGTGCTCGATGTATAATATTCATCAGCTAAACCTGTAAACGAATGCCCGAACTCATGAATAAAAAGAAAATCTTTGTACTGGTTGCCGGTTGTAAAAGTACAGTAAAGATTATAGATGCCTCCGCCGCCGTACCTGCTGTGGTTTACCATTATATAAAGTGCATCATAAGGAACGTGTGCTG
>JAZGGS010000019.1:0-9430 GCA_036480595.1 Ignavibacteriaceae bacterium | reverse complement strand
CGTAAGAAGTTTAAATTAGTTATATATTTTATTAAACGAACAAAAGGTTCCCCAAATATTATTGAGGAACCTTGAAATGTCAAATTTATTTTAAAGAAATATTTATGGAACAGTAATGCTTTTTCCAGTCCAACCACCGCATTCGCTAGAAATTGGGATTACATCACCGGATTTATATTTATGAAAAAAGTAATCCTCTTGTGTTGGAACTGAAGAAGAAAGTGCACCAACTCTATCGCGTGCCTGTGTTAATGTTTGATCCATATTATACGCTCTCCTGTATGTATTAACCGCAAGCTGAAAAACTAACTTTGCAGGAAAATCAAATGAACATCCACGCGCAGTTTGTTCATAAAGGAGACCTTCATAATAAATTGGTAAAGCCCAGCTGCCTCCTATTTCACTAGCTTTTTGATAGTATTGGCGAGCTTTACTTAACCTACCCTGATCTTTATAAACAATTCCTAAATTCATGTAATGATTTTTATTATCAGGATCAATTTCAATAAGCTTATTTAATGCAGTCTCAGCATTAGATAACTGATCTACTTTTTGATAAGCAGTTGCTAACTGGTTCCAGTAGTTTACTGTTTCCAGGGATTTTTCAGTGAGGAACTCAAGCGGTTCTATTGCTCTTTCCCAATCTTCTGCTCTTATACATTTAGATGCATAACTCCATGCCTTTTCTAAATTTTCTTTATCAAGTTCCCAAGTTCTTTTATAGACATCAAGTAATTCTTGAATATCATCAACTAAATCCTCTAACTCTTTAATCCACATTGGATTATACGGTTCTTTTTCAACAAGGTAGCTGTAAAGATCAATAGCTTTCATCTTATAGTCATTATCTTCAGAAATATTAGCTTTATAAATTTGTCCTAACTTGTGATAATAATAAGAGTAAATTTCAGGATCATATTCTATTGCTGTTTCATATTCAGATATGGCCACTTCAGGTTCAAAATCAAACCAAGCTTCTGTAATGAAAGCTTTATGCAACTGATATATTGCCATCCTATCCGCGTTATAAGTCATCGCCATATCATAAAAACCTAGTATTGTATCTTTTATTGCTTGTTTATTTTCGGGAGCAACATCAGCAGAATCGTGCATAAAAGTTAAACACTTATCCATTTTTTTATAGATATATTTTGCAAACATAGATGGATCCATCTCCAGCACAATCCAGCCAAAAGGTAATGCACTCACGTAATCTTTATTTTTATAGTATTCTGAAAATAGACTATACTGTTCAAGAATTTTCATTGAATCACTTTTATCTTCAATAAATGGAGTTCTAGAAAAACTATTTGAACTAAATAATAGAATAGTTAAAAAAGTTATGGCTAATATTATTAATACATTTTTCAAGATCTTATCCTCGAAATAATTAAAGATTATTTTTCATACCTCTGGAACCAGATATCTCCAAAGCTAAGTCCTAAATTTATCCTTATAAATTTTTCCTGTATAAGGTTAGCTTCGGCAGTTCCTCTTATTGAATATTCTACTGCAAAATCTATTGTGTTCTCGTAGCTTAATGGAAGCGAAAAGCCACCAAAAACTGAGTATTGATTTATATCTTTTCCATAGTATGTATATTGAGATTGTTCATAGCTTAAACCAAACCTTAACATTATTTGTTCCCAATAACTCATTCCTAAAGCCCTTGTTGGGCGGTATTCAAAACCAAAACTCACTTTTTGTGCATCTTTAAGATTTACTGATTTAGTCTCATTAAGTTTATAATCGCTCCACGGCTGATAGAAATAATCGAGGTTAAATGTAAAATTATTGCTAACAGTTACAGTTGCACCGACAGTAATTTTTGTCGGAACATTCATTTTTGTAACACCGATTCCCAGAGTATCAACAATAGAAGAAGACCTGCTTGTTAATAACGTATCAGTATCCAGTTCAGAAATTATATTTGCAGAAACAGCTAATTTTAAATTAGTAAAGGATTCAGAATTCAACAAACCCGATAGATCTGGAGAAATGAATCCGATTGAAGTTCCAAAACCGGTTGGAGCATACAGCATTTCATATTCCGCCGGAAAAGTTGATGTATTCTCAAACTCAACCTTAGAAAGATACTTTAAATTACCAAAATAATATTCTAGCGTTCCGCCAAACACCAGGTCAAAAGGAAATTTATATGTGCTGCCGATAAACAGTTTTGAAAGACCACCTTTACCCTGATAAGTTGCTGTATAATTGCTGCTGGAAGAAGAAACTGCTTCGTTATCCTGTTCAACTAAATAATTCATCCTGCTGTAAGGCACCAACCCGGTTGCAACGCCAATACCGTGTTCTTCACTTACAGGAAAAGCAAAAGTGAATCCTTTAAAATCACCGTCACCATAAAATTTAGAATCGGTACTGTTAGATATGTTCATACCGTTATAAACAAAACTAAATTCAATTCTTGTTTTAGCTAATGAAGACCAGCCGGCAGGGTTTGTAATTGCGATGTAATCTTTATTAATTAATGCAGAGCCCGAATGACCTAAGCTAAGTGACCTTGCAGAATAAGAGTAGATTATATCTCCCACACCAGAACGGGTATAAGTTGAAGTGCTTTGTGCATTAACAGCACCTGTAATCAAAATGAAAAATCCGATTATTGCTATTACTGTTTTATTCATCACAAGTTCTCTTTCACAGTATAAACAATTTTTAACCTGGGTCTTTCTGCATAATTAGCAGCAGCACTTCCTTTAAGTGCATATAATTCCAAACCCTCAATATCATTACCGCTACGCAGCATTACACCCTGGTTCCTTCCTTCATTTATCCATATTCGTACGTAGGATGTAATATCACCGGAATAGCTGTTACCTGAAAAAGAAAGTATAAATGCTCCCTGCTCATTAACTTCTTTTGCAGTACTATCTTCAACAAAATATGCCAGCAGATGATTTGCAAAAGATGATCCGGTTAAAGTATTTATGCTATCTCTTTGTATAATAAGTTCAGCGCTGTTAATAGCCACTCCATCAGGCACAACAGAAAGATCAAATGCAATAATACTGTTCACAGAAATGCTCGATTGAACAGCTATATCTTCTGAAGGAAGAACAGGTAAATCTCCATCAACTATACTAACATCGGCAAATATAAATCCATTGATAGTATCAACGTAGCTGCCGGTTTTTTCAATCACCAGCGTTAACTTGGCTGCCTGAGAAGAAGTTGATGTTAATGCCTGGAATCCTATAACTTTACCAGAGTTATCAACCGGTTTTAAATAAATTCCATAATTTTTTCCCAGGCTTGTATCTGCAGCATTTTTCATCCAGGATAATACAACATCCGGATCGATATTGAAGACATAGTTCGTATCTGTAATCTCTTTATTCAAACTAATATCATTCGTTTCATAGGAAAGTGTTGGCAAGTTTTCTACTGTAAATGCAGAAGGATCCCAGAAGCTATTTACTTTATGAACAGTAAAATCCATTACCTCGTTCGAATCTACATAAACATATCTGGTAGTAATTTCTATCCATGCTTCGTTTACATCTAAATCGCCTGCTATTATATCATCCTTTAAAGTATCAGCCAATCCAAAAATAAATTTAAGTAATGACGATGCTTCGATATCTTCATGTTTTCCGATAAGAACTTTTATTGAAGCGCCTAACTGGATTACATTTTTATGATAACTGGAATTCTGATCGAGCGTATCTGTTTGGGAATCGAAGGTACGTACACTAATAAGGTCTGATGCCAGCAGTTCTATACCAATATCTGACGGTTCATCTTCGCAGGCAAGAAATGAGATCGAAATAAAAAAAAATAAAAGAATTACTAGGATACGAGATAACACTTAGTTTTCTCCGTTAAAATCGTTCTGTATGAAATTGCACGCATCTAAAAAATTATTGGCTACAAAGGTTGGTAATTTATTACGCTTTTGCAAGATAGAAAGGCTTTCCCTACCCTGCCCTGTTTTTACTAGGATCGTTTTCAAATTCAGATTTATGCCACATTCAACATCCACGTGTGAATCACCGATTATATAAGATTTAGAAAGATCAACATTAAAATCGCGCGCAGCTTTAAGAATCATTTCAGGAGATGGCTTGCGGCATTTACACTCTTGCTCGCTGTTGTAATCAGGATGATAAGGACAGTAATAAAACTCATCGATAGATACATTATAATCAGAAAGAATTTTATTTACCTGATTGTTAACCAATTCTACATCATCTTTGGTAATCAATCCCCTTGCAATACCGGATTGATTAGACACAACAATTAATTTAAAGCCCCCTACATTTTTAAGAAGAGCAAGGGCATCACCAACATCGGGGTAAAGTTTTACTTTTAGAGGATCACCAAGGTAACCGGGATCCTCATTAAGGGTTCCGTCTCTATCCAGGAAAACTGCGTGATTGGTCATTAATTACTTCTGGAAAGCATTGTCTTGTAAAGATCAACATACTTTTTGGAAGACGAATTCCAGCTAAAATCAGATTTCATCCCGGCTTTCATTATTTTAGTCCAGGAATCTTTATCCTCATAAACTTTAAATGCTCTTTTTATCTCCTTAATAAAATCTTTCGGATCATATTTTGAAAAGATAAAGCCGTTACCTTCACCTGTTTTTTCATTATACTTTTCAACTGTATCAGCTAATCCGCCTGTATCTCGTACAACCGGCACAGTACCATACTTTAAGCTGTACATCTGGTTCAATCCGCACGGCTCATACCTCGAAGGCAACAGGAATATATCTGCTCCGCCTTCAATAAGGTGAGCCAGCTCATCATTAAATCCTAAGTAACAAGCAAACTTCTCCTTATACTTTTGGCTCATCTTATCAAAAAATGTATGATATTTCTTGTCGCCGGTTCCAAGTAAAATCATTTGAACATTTTGTTTCATAAGTTCCGGGAAAATTTTCTGAACCAGGTCTATTCCCTTGGAATCGTATAAACGAGAGATGACACCGATAATCGGGGTATCTTCTTTAAATTCAAATCCGAATTTTTCTGCAAGCACCTGTTTGTTAACAAGCTTCGATTCGATATTTTTTATAGTATATTTTTTAGGAAGATGCTTATCTTTTTCGGGATTCCATACTTTTGTATCTATCCCGTTTATAATTCCGTAAAGATCATTCTTCCTTTTGGAAAGAACATCTTTTAAACCGGCTCCAAGATCTGTCTTGGTTCTTATCTCGTTAGCATAAGTTTTACTAACAGTATTTATAACATCAGCATACAACAACCCGCTCTTCATAAAATTTAACTTGCCGTTATGCAAAAGTTCTTTGGGTGAATCTAGCTTCTTTGGTAATCCGGTTTTCTTAAAAGCTGTTTTTGGAAAAGCACCCTGGTAAGCAAGGTTATGAATTGTAAAAAGAGTTTTAAATTTATCGAAGTTCTCTTCATCCTTGTAAACTGTTTTAAGGTATGCAGGGATTAAGCCGCATTGCCAGTCGTTACAATGAATGATATCAGGTATCCAGCCAAGCTTAATAATCAATTCGAACACAGCCCTGTTTAGAAGAATAAACCTTTCTGCATTATCAGCGTAATCATTTCCGGTCATAGGATCTGTGTAAAGACTGTTACGGCTGCCAAAATAATCATGGTTATCCAGGAAGTAAATTTGCACTCTTACCTTCTGTCCGGGAAGGAAGCAGGATTTAATTGAAAAGAGTATTTCTTCGTTACCAATATTGATCTTAATATCTTTTAATCTTACAACCTCGTGAATTTTAAATTTTCTGTCATCAACTGCACCATATTTTGGTACAACAATTCTAACTTCATGTCCTTGCTCCGACAGCATCTGAGGTAATGCGGCAGACACATCAGCTAATCCACCTGTTTTAACAAAAGGTACAACTTCTGATGTTACAAATAAAATTTTATACTTTTTTGCAGCCATTTTAGTAACTTTTTTAAAAGAATAGTGCAAATTTACTAAAATAGTGAACGTTTCCCAAAATATTGTGTTATTGATTATTCAACCTTGTTTACTAATCAATAATATCTCTTAACAAACTTTAGCTAACCTTGAAAAGTATTTAAGCAGCACTTTAACCACTCAGTTAATAATTATATATTATTGTAACAGTTTCAAATTATTTTTACTAATTACGATGAATAAAATCTTACCAAACATTGCAGCGTTAACTTTTTTAATATTTATTTTTGTTGGATGCAGCGCCTCCACCGGTTCAAGGTACGAAACTAAATCAAACGACAATGATATTAAGGATAAAGAGGAGCAGGAAAAGTTTGTTGAAGATTTTGATATAACTCCTTATAAAACAGAGATCGATATTGAGGAAGTTCCATCTGGCAACCAGGTTCTCCCGGATGATGTGTGGTACGGTTATACTGATACTGTTTCAACTTCCAGCAAAATTATAGCAGGAACTACAGATGGATACCGCGTACAGGTTTTATCAACAGATAATATGGATAAAGCAAACCAGGTAAGAGCTGAAATATATTTTAACACAAAGAATAAGGAAGTCTATATTACTTTTGAGCCGCCGTTCTATAAAGTAAAAGCCGGCGATTTTACTTCACATTCAGAAGCTAATGACTTTAAGTTTAAGTTAAACCAGCTTGGTTACCCGGAAGCAAGAGTTATACAAGAAACAGTGAATATATTTGAGTGATGAAAAAACTTCTCTATAATCCTTCCCAGGTTGTTACCGTTAACACGAATAGTAAAAATGTTAAAAGAGGAAAAGAACTATCCGAAGTAGAATGTCTTACAGAACATTCCATTATACTTGAAGAGGATCTTATAAAAGATATTATTCTAACTGCCTCAGTATCAAAAAACAACTTTGAGATGATCATCGATTTGAGCGGAAAGGTTATACTGCCAGGTTTAATTGAATGCCACACACACACTGCATTTACCGGCTCACGAGCAGATGAGTTCAGGCAGAAACTTGCGGGAGTTGATTATGAAGAGATTGCTGAAGCCGGAGGCGGAATCAATAGTACTGTTAAAGCAGTAAGAAGTGCAAACTTTGAAGAATTGGTTAATACGGTTAGTCCGCGTATTGAACATTTTATTCAACAAGGGATTACAACTCTTGAAATTAAAAGCGGTTACGGTTTGGATTTTGAAAATGAAGTTAAGCTGCTGCAGGTAATAAAGTATCTAAATGAAATTTTTTCAATTGATCTAATTCCAACTTTTTTGGGCGCTCATATATTTCCACCGGAAGCAAAAGATAAACGTGAAGAATATATTGAAGAAATAATAAACAGGATGCTGCCCCACATTGCCAAACAAAAACTTGCAGAATTCTGCGATGGATTTTGTGAAAAAACAGCTTTTACTTCGGAAGAAATAGATTCAATTTTTTCCGCAGCTAAAAAATTAGGGTTAAAATTAAAGCTGCACACCGAACAGTTTAATAATGTTGGCGGATTAAATGTTGCGCTTAATCACGATGCAGTATCAGTTGATCATCTTGAAGTTTTGGATGATTCGGATATTGATAAATTATGCAGCTCTGATACCGTTGCAGTTTTACTGCCTGGTGTTTCCTTCTTCCTGAACTATCAATATGCCCCTGCAAGAAAATTAATTGAAAATAATGCAGTTGTCGCACTGGCAACTGATTTTAATCCGGGCTCCTCGCATATCTCCAGCATAGCTTTAGTAACGAGTCTTGCTGCACTAAAAATGGGAATGAGTATAGAAGAAACAATAAGTGCAGTAACAATTAATGCAGCAAAAGCCCTGGATGTACAAAAAACTGTTGGAAGTATTGAATGTGGTAAGAAAGCAGATTTTGCCGTGTTCAATTGTAAAGAGTATGCTGATATTGTTTATGATATTGGGAAAAACCTGAACTGCATGACAATAAAGAATGGGGAGATTATCTATAGTGTACTAAACGATTATCCGAAGAACTCCTTTTGAAAAAACGTTTGTGGTGGAGGTGGCTCTACTCTAATTCACGCACAAAACCGTTTTGATGGTGTAAAAAATCACCTGACATTAAAGTTAACATCAGTAACAACCCACCTTGGTTTAAGATTCAATGTATCCGGATAGACATAAAATTTTTCAGATGTTTCAAACGGCTGAGCCCAACCATAATTATAATTACCGCTGCTGTCTTTATCTAAAAAACACCAAAGCTGGTAGTTACCCGGTTCTATTCTAGTAAATTCAAAATCGGTGCTGGTAATAATTTCTTTATAAACTAATTCTTTGTTCTCTGCATTTGCAAGTACGAGCACAGGGTTATTACTTAATTCAATATTTAATAAAGTTCCGCTAATCCCTGTAAAATCCAACCCGGTTGTGGTACTGAACTTCAAAGTGTAAGTAGAATCACCTTCATTCCCCGCTGCATCTGCAAACTGTGAAAGATCTAAAGTAACAAGATAACCTGTTTCCGTTTTCAACTCGGCTGCAGGTTTTATATTAAGGAGTGCATCATCTTCAAACTCAACATCAAAAACTATATTCTTTCCAAGCGTATCAGTAAAAGTTATATTATTCTTTATATTATCTTTAACAAAAGCATCATTAAATAAGAACCTGATTTGCGGATTTCTAAAATCAATCTGTTGATTCATTCGCGGTTGTGTGGAATAAATTGTAATAGAGTTTGTATCAGGTTTATCCGTTAACGTAATTTTTGTGTAATCGTTCAAAGTGATATTTCCGTTTTCATCTCTTATCGTATCTGCAAACAGGTAAATATCATTATCAACAGCTAAAACACTTTCAGGTACGAGAACAATTTCTTCATTTTTAGTATTCCCTTTGTATGCAAATAAAATTGAAGTCCTTACAGATTCAGTTGAATCATAAAGATAAAAATTATCTGCGGTTATTAAAACTTTATCTATTGGGATAGAAAAACTACCTAGTATATGTTTTTCATCGGTCATAATTGCACTAATGAATCGTGGTTTTGTTGTATCAGCATTAAAAAGTTTAAAGGTAAGATTTTCAAAAGTGGAATCAGGATCTTCAAGCGAAACATCTTTAAACGGCACTCCAATTTCATCCTGATCATTCTGAAAAATAAGATCACGGAACTTGTCGCGAACAGCAAACACCCTGTAAACAGCTGATGCTAATCCCTTCAAGCTAAAACTTCCATCTGAACCGGATTGTGAAACGTAATCAGGTTTCCTGTTCAATAAAGTATCAATTCCTTCATCCAGCTTGTAAGCAACTATTAAAATTCCTTCCGGCTCTAAGTCGTACACTTTCCCTGAAATACTTTTTGTGTCGATCAGCTCGCCTGTGGAGAATGAAAATGAATAGGATTGAGCCATCCTGTTTCTATTGTTATGATCAACAACATCGGTTCCAATAGTTATTGTATAAGTTTTATCTTCTTCCAAACCTTTCTTAAATGTTGCGGTTAAACTTTTTCCCGCCCATTCATATTCCAAACCTTCTTCAATGTAAGGTG
>JAZGGS010000018.1:0-2113 GCA_036480595.1 Ignavibacteriaceae bacterium | reverse complement strand
AACAGCTATGCAGGTGATTTGGCATTATATGACCCTTCGCAAGTTTTAGATTATATCGGGCAGGGCGGTAATTTTTTACTGGCTTCCAGGCAAGGTGCAGATTTCTTTAGTACAGAATTGCGCAACTACTGCGGAATAACTTCGATGTCGGGTCTATCAGCTTTAACCCAGTTAATAGCTCTTGATGATAGTTTAGTAAATGTTGCTGCAGTTGGAACAAACGATAGAAATCAATTTGTTCAATTAGATCCAACTTCTGAAGCAACACCTATTTTTGATGATAATGTTTCAACTAACTGGATTGCCGGATTCAGGATACAGAAAAATAGCCATGGTGGATTTATTTATATTGCCGGTCGTCCTTACCGTTATGAGAGTAGTGCCTCTTATCAAAACTATAATTACATAATTGATAACTGGTTAAATTATTTTCCGGTTGGAGTTGAAGATGAATCAGCATCCGGGTTAATTAAGAATTACCAGCTTTTCCAGAATTATCCGAATCCCTTTAATCCATCAACAATAATAAAATATGCTGTTCCTGAAGAAAGTCCTGTTCGCATAAAAGTATTTGATTTAACAGGAAGAGAGGTTGCAATACTTGTAGATGAAGTAAAACAGCCGGGTACTTATGAGATAACATTTAATGCAGAAAAATATGCCTCAGGTGTTTATATCTACCAGATGATATCAGGTGATTTTGTTCAGGTTAAGAAAATGAGTTTTCTTAAGTAGAAAATACCTTATAAAAAAGAGGTGTAAAAACAACGTTGCACCTCTTTTTTCTCTGTTTTTTTCTGCTGAATTGTTTCTATTTACATTGAGCTATGAGGATTAATTGCTTATTTTAAATTTCTATTTTATTAAAACGGCAAGTAAAAAATATTTTTTAAAAACATAATATATTGGAGATTAATCTTATGAAAAAACTTATACTTTCTGTCGTATTAAGTCTTTTATTTCTCTTCAGTTTTAATCCTGGAGATGAAGCATTTGCACAACAAAGAAACCCGGTTTTAGAAGAGTTTACCGGAACATGGTGCCAATGGTGTCCTTGTGGTCATGATATTATGGCTGACATTCTTATAGCAATACCAAATGCAATAATGATTGGGTACCATGGTCCTGCAAACGGATCTGATCCGTTCTCATTTTTTTCAGGTAATTCAGTAATTGGTATGCTTAGTCCTCCGTTTTGGCCAGCTGGTACACCAGATAGAACGGGGGCACCAGACAGTCGTGGTTTATGGATGGGTCAAATGACCGCAAGAAACTCTGTGCCTGCTACTGTTGCAATTGATGTAAGCAGAACCTTTAATCCTATTACGAGAGAGTTTAGTGCTACTATTGATTTTACTGCCCTGACAAATTTGAATGGACAGTACATGTTCACTGTTATTTTGTTAGAGAGTGATATTGTATGGAGCCAGACTGGAAATGGTTCATGCCCCGGCGCCGGCAATTATGTTCATAAACATGTTGTTCGCGATATGATGAATGGAGCAACCGGCAATGAAATTATTAATGGTGCCTGGAATGTAAATGATATTATTACAAAAACAATAAATCGTACCATCCCCCATCCGGGCGGATCCGGACCGGATATGGTTTGGGATAACTGCGATATTGTTGTTATGGTTACTGAATCGGGCTCACCGCTTTATAACGGCGAAATTCAACAAGCTGAGGAGATGACCTTAATATCTCCGGATTATTTAGCAACCATTGCTTCTACGAGCCCCGATGTTATCAGCGATAATAATACTCCGGTAAGTTTTGATGCTGTTATTTACAACGAAGGATTGTTGACTGATAAATATGATATTACTCTTTCATTCGATGGACCAACTGGCTGGATTTTAGAGTTTACTACAGAAAACGGAACGTTTTTGGTTGGCGAGACAGATTCTATTGAAGTAAACCCTGGTGACTCAACAATTATAACAGTAAGCGTGAATCTAGATGGGATAGATGGAGCAGGAATATCAACACTCGAATTCGTATCAAAATATAACGTAGGAAACCAGGGTTCAGCAGTAATGAGAAATGTTACAACAACCGGCAATGATTTTCTTGTTGTTGATGCTACAGAAGAGGGGAACAGTTCATACAT
>JAZGGS010000017.1:0-7987 GCA_036480595.1 Ignavibacteriaceae bacterium | reverse complement strand
GATGCGACATCAAAAGTTTTTTCAATATCTACATGATTTTCCTCATCGGTATAAACAGTGCCAAAGGTGCCGTACCAGCCACTCTGCACTTCGGGATCAGAATAAACATCGAAAGAGAAGATAATATCATCAGCAGTGCATTGCTTGCCGTCACTCCAGTAAACATCATCTCTTAAAAAAAATGTAATTGAGGTTGAGTCTGGCGACCACTCCCATTTTTTTGCTAACATAGGATTGCTTTGCAGATCGCTTTTATCTTCATCCCATCTAAAATCTACTAAGCTTAAATACAAAAGCTCTGTAATACTGCCTTCGTCAACACTAACAGAAAAAAGCGGATTAAATGTCTGAACATCGGCAGCTATGCCTATAACAACACGGTCAGTGGTTTCTGTGTTGCGTGTATCGCAGGAGGTAACAACAACAGCCAGCAAAACAGCAAAGGATAGTTTCAACAGATTCATATTAGAAGATAATAAGAATACAGGTAATATTTTTCTTTTCAATTTATTATTTTGTTTAGTAAATAAAAATCCATATAACAAATCTATGCTTAATGCAGATATAGATAAAATTAATCTTTTATCCGGATCATCGAAAAAATTGCTACTTAAAAATTTAAAATTTGAGATCAGCAGTAAATCCATCTTCACTATACTTGGAAAAAACGGGAGCGGAAAGACTACACTTATAAAATCACTTACGGGGTTGTTACCACAAAACCAGTACGAGGTTAAAGGTAGAGTTGAATTTAGTAAAAATGATTTGTTGAATCTTGCTCCTGAAATCCTTAGATCAATAAGAAAAGATAAAATAAGATATGTTTTTCAGGATGCAATAAACAGTTTTGATCCGTTAAGAAAATTTGAATATTACTTTAATAATTCAGATGCAGCCATGCTTGAGATAGAAGAACAGTTGCTATACTTTGTGTTACCCGGTTACGATAAAATCTCAAAACTTTATCCTTATGAATTAAGCGGGGGGATGGCACAGAGAATGAGTTTGATCTTTGCCTTGCTGGCTAAACCAAACTTAATAATTTTAGATGAACCGACATCAGGAGTTGATTATGCAATTGTAAATCTTATTTTGCTAAAGCTAAAAGAGTTTGTTATGGATGGAGAGAACTCAGTAATTATTGTTACGCAGGATATTAACTTTGCAGAAAAAGTAAGTGATTATATTGCATTCATTTCCGATGGAACAATTTCACAATTCTTTCCAGCAAATGAATTTATTAATTCAATTGAAAAGGAACATAATCAATTTATAAACTCTTACCGTGAGCTAAACTAATGAAGGGAATTTTAAGATTAGAAAATATCTGTTATACTGTTTCTACTTTAGGGAAAGGATTTGCAAAGAAAAGCATGGTTAATATTCTAGATAGTATTAATCTGAATATTAATTATGGAGAAGTTTTAGGAATAAGTGGTGAATCGGGCGGAGGTAAGACAACGCTGGCAAAAACTATAGCTGGAATTATTAAACCATCACAAGGAAAGTTAGTTTGGGATGATGATGTTTTATCGGAAAATTCTGAAAGCAGCCCTGTGCAGATATTATTTCAGAATCACGGCGAGATTCTAAATCCTTACAGAAAGATCGAAGAAATAATTAATGAAGCATTAAAAATTCAAAAATATGACGCGGAATCAATTAAAAGGGAAAAAGAAAAGATTTTAAGTTCACTCAATATTTCCGCTGATATTACTAAAAAAAGAGGATACGAACTTAGCGGTGGAGAACAGCAGCGAGCCGCTCTTGCAAGACTGCTGGCGGCAAATCCTAAACTGCTTATTCTTGATGAACCTTTTTCTGCGCAGGATGTTGAATCGCAGTTAAACCTGTTAAAGTTGTTTAAAAAAATTAATAGAGAGCTTAAGCTTACAATGTTATGTGTAAGCCACGATCTGAACATTCTAAGAAAGTTAGCAGACAGGATAGTAATAATTCAGAAAGGGAAAGTAGTTGAGGAAGGAAGTACTGAGGAGGTTTTTAATAATCCTGCACACGATCACACAAAATACTTATTAAAAGCTAAGAACCTATCATTAACATTATCTGACCTGGAAACATAAGAATTTCGGATTCGTTATTCTTGCTTTCCCAAAACTGCTCTTTCAAACATCTCAATATCTTCGGCAGTGGTAATTTTAAAATTAAAAACTGATCCATCAACAATATTTACTTTTTCATTTATTCGTCTTACCAGCACAGATTCATCTGTCCCGATAAAATTATTATCATAAGCGTTCTTCATTGCTTTCATTAAAACAGGATAAGGAAATATTTGCGGTGTTTGCACATAGTAAACTTCATCTCTATCCAGGTATGATTCAACAACCCGGTTTCCCTTTATCATTGTATCTTTCGCTTTTAGGCAAACAAGTGCATTGCCCATCTGCTTAGCGGTTTCAATTGCATTTGTTAAAACATCCTGGGGAAGGAGAGGACGTGCAGCATCGTGCACAGCAATTAAATCATCATGTTTTGCTTCTGAAGATTTAAGAGCATTATAAACCGAATCTTGTCTCTCTCCGCCCCCCTCAACTATTTTACTGATCTTGGTTAATTTATATTCATTCTTTAGTTTTTCAAGTAGCCCGAAGAAATTGCTTTCTGCTGCTATAATTATCTCGTCTACCTGTTTATTCTGCTGGAAGACTTCGAGAGTGTAAACAATAAGTTCCTTCCCGAAAAATTTAAGGTACTGCTTTGGAGTGGCGGTACCGCTCCTTACACTTTTTCCCCCGGCAGGAATTATTGCAACAGTTTTCATCTATTTATACCTGTCCGCCTCCGGCGGAATTTTGAATTTTTGGCAGTCCGCCGCAGCGGAGAACTCGCATCATAATCATTTTCTTTGCCAAAGGCCTTCCTTGGGAAGTGTGTAAGTAATCTTACATGTTCGTTTCATAAAATAAGCATTGCATCGCCGTAACTTAAGAAACGATACTTTTCCTTTAATGCTTTTTTATATGATTTAAGAATAAAATCCGTTTCTGCTAAAGCTGAAACCAGCATTAATAGTGTTGATTCGGTTTGATGGAAATTTGTAATAAGCTTTGTTGTTATATTAAATTCATAATGTGGATAGATAAACTTGTCTGTCCATCCACTAGTACCTTTTGAAAATCCATCCGCCGTTATACTAGTTTCCAAAGCCCTGCATGCACTTGTTCCGCATACAAAAATATTACGTTTTGCATGCAATGCTTTATTAATTTTGTCTGCGGTTTTTTGTGGAACCTCATAATATTCCGAATCCATTTTATGCTTTGTAAGATCCTCAACCTCTACAGGTCTAAAAGTACCCAGCCCTATATGAAGAATAATTGGAACAACAACAACTCCTTTTTTCTGAATTTTGGAGAGAAGAGCTTTTGTAAAATGAAGTCCTGCAGTTGGAGCCGCAACCGCACCATCCACTTTTGCAAAAATGGTTTGGTAGTCTTCCCTGTCAGATGGTTCCGGATCACGTTTAATATAAGGAGGCAGCGGAGTATGACCAATCTTTTCAACTGCTTTAAAAACATTACCCGGCTGGTTAAACCTTGCTGTTCTGCCCCTTGATGTAGTATTATCGATAACTTCGCACCATAATTTATCATTAAAATAAATCTTATTTCCAATTCTTACTTTTCTTGCCGGATCAACAATTACATCCCAGATACACTCTTCAGCATTAAGTTCGCGTAGCAGGAACACTTCAATCTTGGCATTGGTTTTTTCTTTGTAACCAAAAAGTCTTGCCTGAAAAACTCTTGTTTCGTTTACAACAAGCACATCGCCTTTATTCATATAGTCTACAACATTACTAAACTTTTTAGTTTCAATTTCCTGTGTTTCCCTGTTTAAAACCATAAGTTTGGCTTTATCGCGGGGAGAAACCGGATATTTGGCAATTGCTGTTTTAGGCAAATTATACTTGAAATGTGATAGCTTCATTCTATTAGTCCTTATTAGTTTTTAATATTATTGCAGGCAAGCTAGTAAACTTACCTGTCAGATTCACTTTTATTCTTCTTTATTTTTTGATTTTTTCTTTTTCTTCTTACGCAATGTAGAATTTTTATTACTTAATTGATTAACCACAGCTCGTGCAGCAGCTAAACGCGCAATTGGTACTCTGAACGGGGAACAACTAACATAATCAAGTCCTGTTCGATGGCAGAACTCTACAGATGAAGGTTCGCCGCCATGCTCTCCGCAAATACCAACTTTAAGATTAGGACGTGCAGAGCGCCCTTTGTTTGTACCCATTTCAACAAGCTGCCCAACACCAGCTTGATCCAGAGCTTCAAAAGGATCTGTTTGAATAATATCTCTCTGAACATAAAGAGGCAAGAACTTTCCGGCATCATCTCTAGATAAACCGAATGTGGTTTGGGTTAAATCATTTGTACCGAAACTGAAGAACTCGGCTCTCTTTGCAATCTCATCGGCAGTAAGAGCAGCTCTAGGTAATTCAATCATTGTTCCAACAAGATACTTGATTTTCTTACCTTTTTTATCCATAACTTCTTTTGCCACATTTCTAACAATTTCCTCCTGCAGTTTATATTCATTTACATGTGCAACAAGAGGAATCATTATTTCGGGTTTAACTTTTATACCTTTTTGGGCAACGTTAACCGCAGCTTCAATAATTGCCCTGGCTTGCATTTCAGTAATTTCAGGATAGACAACTCCAAGACGGCAACCTCTGAATCCAAGCATCGGGTTAAATTCACTCAGACTTTCTATTTTGTTTTTCAGTTTCTTTTCCGATACACCAAGTTCGGCAGCAAGTTGTTTAACCTCTTTGGGATCGTGCGGAAGGAATTCGTGGAGTGGTGGATCTAGAGTACGAATAGTTACAGGGTAACCGTTCATAGCTTTAAAGATACCCTCAAAGTCTGCCCGTTGATAAGGCAGCAGTTCAGCAAGTGCTTCTTTTCTTTCTTTAACGGAATCGGAAACGATCATTTTACGAACAGCGGTAATCCTGTCACCTCCAAAAAACATATGCTCGGTACGGCAAAGCCCTATTCCTTCGGCACCAAAAGCAATTGCGTTGCTTGCCTGGTCCGGCTGGTCGGCATTGGTTCTTACGTTCATCGTCCTGAGATTATCAGCCCATTTCATTAAGCTTGAGTATGTTTTATACACTTCGGAGTTTTGCGGTTTAAGGGTTTTAGAAATTAATACCTGTATAACTTCGGAAGGTTTAGTTTCTAGTTTACCATTAATAACTTCACCGGTTGTTCCATCTATCGAAATAAAATCACCTTCTTTAATTACAATATTGCTTCCTTCAACACCAAATGATTTTTCTTTGTAATTTATCTTAAGAGTTCCACAGCCCGCCACGCAAACTTTTCCCATTTGCCTTGCAACAAGTGCTGCGTGCGAAGTCATCCCACCACGTGCAGTAAGTATTCCTTCAGAAGCATCCATACCTTTTATATCATCCGGCGAGGTTTCAATTCTTACAAGAATAACCGGATCGCCTTTTGCTGCCATCAATTCAGCATCGTGTGCTGTAAGTGCAACCTTACCCGAAGCTGCACCAGGACCGGCATTTAAACCTGTAGCCAGTAATTTTCCGGCACTTGTTGCTTTCTGCTTCTCTTTGGTGTCGAAAATTGGGCGAAGCAACTGGTTCAACTGGTTTGGGTCAATCCTGGATATTGCTTCTTTTTTACTTATAAGTTTTTCGCCAACCATATCTACAGCCATCTTTATAGCAGCAAAGCCGGTACGTTTACCAACACGGCACTGCAGCATCCACAACTTACCTTGTTGAATGGTAAACTCGATATCCATCATTTCTTTATAATGTTTATCAAGTATCTTCCGGAAATTATCCAGCTGCTTGTAAATTTTCGGATCATCTTTTTTAAGTTCTGAGATTGGATGCGGCGTACGTATACCGGCAACAACATCTTCGCCCTGAGCATTAAAGAGGTATTCGCCGTAAAATACATTTTCGCCGGAAGCGGGATCCCTTGTAAAGGCAACTCCTGTACCCGACTCTTCTCCCATATTACCGTAAACCATAGACTGTACATTAACAGCAGTGCCCCATTCTGCAGGAATATTATTAAGCTTCCTGTAAACCTTTGCCCTATCATTCATCCAGGAACCAAATACTGCACCAATTGCACCCCACAACTGGTCCATCGGATTTTCAGGAAAGTTTTTACCGGTTTTTTTTATAATGGCAGATTTAAATTCTTCAACCAGTTCTTTAAGATGATCTGCTGTAAGTTCAGTATCTAATTCAAATCCATGTTTTTTCTTTTTCTTCTCAAGAATTACTTCAAAGGGATCTTCATCATGTTTCGATTCAGGTTTTAAACCCAGCACAACGTCACCATACATCTGTACAAACCTTCTGTATGAATCGTAAGCAAAGCGGGGATTGTTTGTCTTATCAATTAATCCTTGAACAGTTGTATTGTTAAGACCAAGGTTTAAGATTGTATCCATCATTCCCGGCATAGAAGCCCTTGCACCGCTTCTTACAGAAACAAGCAGCGGATTTTTTGCATCACCGAATTTTGCTCCCATTTGTTTTTCAATTTTTTTAAGAGATGAAAGCATCTGCTCTTTAAGTTCCTTCGGGTAACTCCTTTTATTTTTGTAATAGTAGGTACACACCCCGGTTGTAATTGTAAACCCGGAAGGAACCGGCAGACCAATGTTTACCATCTCTGCAAGATTAGCACCTTTACCACCTAGTAATCCTTTCATCACTGCTTTACCCTCAGCTTTTTTGCCGCCAAAGAAATAAACATATTTTGATTTTTTAGACATCCTATTTTCCTTTATAATAACGTTTATATTGTTGAGTGTTATTTATTTTCATTATTGAAGGATGAAGTTTTTAAATGATTCTTCATCATTAAGCTCTAGTTTTATTTTAAGATAGAATATATCAATATCATCCAGCTCTTTTGAAAAGTTTGTAAGCTTAACAGCATCTTTTTCAGTAGTAACCACTGAGTGAGAATTAGTAGAATAAAACTTTTTCCTGATAAGCTGTACATCTTTATTAGTATATTTTTTATGATCTCTGAATATAAGCCGGTTTTGTGTATCTACATTTGTTTGGGAAAGCACATTCAAAAAAGAAATTGGTTTAGCAACGCCTGATACAACTAAGCTTTTCTGCCCTTCAAACTCATTAAGATCATACTCTGTTTTTTTCTTCAAATCTATAAAACTTATTGCTTTATAATAAGCTGTAAATATTTTTTTGTTCTCAAGGTATCTCATCCGCTTTGGAGGAACCGGTTTTTTTTCAACAAACTTCCTGTTAATAATTATTGCATCTGCCCTATTTAGGGATTTGAACGGCTCTCTCATGTTACCGGTTGGCAGCAAATTATTAATAAAGAAGTTATTTCCCGTTAAAAACCGCTGGTCTATAACAACAATATCTAAATCCCGTTTTACCCACCTGTGCTGAAAAGCATCATCGAGAACCAGCGTTTCAATTCCGGTATCACTAATTAATTTTTCTGCACCTTCAACCCTGTTTTCACAAACTGCAGCAGACACCTGGCAATCCAGAACAGTATGATAAATTTCATCTCCGCTTTTATCAACCGTTGTAAAAAACTCTTTGCCGTCGGATACCAGAATATAACCGCTCGATTTTCTTCTGTAACCCCTGCTAAGAACTCCTGTTTTTTCCCCGGAGTTTTTTAAGAGATTGGTAATATAAATAACTGTTGGTGTTTTACCAGATCCACCAACAGTAATATTGCCAACAGAAATAACCTTTGCTTTTACCGGCTTACACTTAAATATTTTTTTATCGAATAAGAAATTGCGTACAGCAATAACAATAGCGTAAACCGGTACTAACGGTAAAAATATGAGTCTTAATATTTTCAGCATTAATTACTAAATACCTGTGCTTCCTGATGCAGCAAATTCAACTTTGTTTCACATTTTTCTATCACATCCGATGTTTCATCGTAATCCAATT
>JAZGGS010000016.1:0-8880 GCA_036480595.1 Ignavibacteriaceae bacterium | reverse complement strand
ACCAGCATATATCCAAAGTTTCGAAGATAATCAACAATTGATTCAAATCTCGTATTAAGGTCTTCCTGGCTGTACCTTTTATATTGAGCAGGATTAAGAAGCGGCTTTAACTGCAGGAACAGATTTTCATCAAGTGCTTCCAGTCCATAATCCTTGTTATCTCCGTATGTAAACGGAGGTCCTTCTTTAATGAAGTAAGTTAATTCTGCCTCACGAGTAGAATTATCAATGCTGTAACTGTAGGAAATTTCCGCCAGGAAAAACCCATTTACAGAATAGTAAGATGTAAGCGAGATTATATCGAGGGGAATTGAGGTTGAGTCATAATACTCAGGCGGCGAACCTAAACCACTAAATGAATTAAGGAATTTCCAGAACCACCAGGGAGTTTCTTTACTTTGCAGAACGCTTTCTAATTCGGAATCAGAAAATTCTTCGTTTCCTTCAAAATTTATTGATGATAGCTCAAAATCTTCCTGCTGCTGTGCAAATAGTGTTGCCTGGAAACCCAGTACAGCAATAAAAAAACAAACAGATAAAAATTTTAAGACCATCTATAAATATTCTTTTTACTACAGCTACTTAATTATTATTGCACAAAGATAAATAATAAATTGGCAGCACACTATAATTTAAGTCATTGCCGGCAGAAGTTTGCTTTAGAAATCTGTTTTGCACCTTCACTAAATATTTCCGGATTCAATAACTCTGAGTGAGGGATAATCTCTTCTAAAGTAACTAACAAAAAAGGTTCGCAGCATCGGGATATCAATATTGTCTGATAATTCCACAGTAGCAGGACCGTGTGAAGCAGTAATAAGATGTGCAGAATATACTTTTCGCTTATTTAAATCTATTACGTACAAAAAAACTTCTCCTCCGCCCGAACCCATAAAATATGATTTGGAATTATAATAGATTAATTCGTTTGGGATCTCAGAAAACTTTATCTTATCAACAATGCAGCCATCAAATGAACCTTCCAGCAAACTAGATGTATATTGAGAAACGAATTCACCCTCCTTCCAGCTAACCAAACTGAATTTTATTCCAAATTGATTATTGCTTGTTTCTTCCACTCCAGCACAAATTGATTTCACACTATCAGATTCGAAGTAACCGGAAACAGCAAAGGTTACTCTTTCACTTACAGTTTTTCTTGCAACCTGCAGAACCTGCCCCTGGTCTTCAAATAAATTATGAGGCGGCGGCTCATATCCTTTATTGCAGGAAATAGTTATAAAAATTAATGTAACAAATAACAAGTGTTTCATTCTATTTAATAATAACCTCTGTTCCTATTTTTATAACAGAATAAATTTCTTCAATATCTTCATCACTCAGTGCAATTGAACCGTCAGTCCAGTTAAACACAAAGGGTAGATTTTTAAGAACATAATTGAATTTACCAATTCCATGAATACCAATATTACCACCCAGCACGAGGTTATACCCCGTACATCCTTCATAGTAATATTCAAACTTTATGTTATTAAACTCTTTTTGCGAAATCAAACCTTTCCTTAAAGCATCCATTGCATCATCAAGACTGGGATAATTTAACCTTAAGAATTTATAATACTTGTACAATGTATCGATGCTGCATACCTGGTATCTTCCTACCGGCGTTGCGCCGTCTCCAGCCCTGTTCTTTGCTTTATGAAGAGTGCGCCCAAAACTTGCGCGATAAGTTTTTACAAGCACTGAGTCTTCGTAAAGATCCAGAGTAAAGCTAATCCTGTCTATTACAATATTTGGATTCTTTAACTCTGAAAAACCTTTTTGCTTAAGTGCTTCCGAGAGTGGGATTTCTCTTAAATTAAGAATAATACCATAAACAATCACACCGCATAAAAATAGCAATATTGCTAACGTCATATAAATGACACCTCTAACAGTTGCCCTGTTTAAATACTCAGAAGGAGTTATCGGACCTATTTTAAAGGATTTGAAATCGAAATTTTTCTTCAAATGACTTCTACATCAATTTTTAAATAGAGTAAAACTATCAATTCTTTGCAACAAAATTTAATCAAAATTAGCTTAACTTATAAGTTGACACTAAAATCATTTGTTATAAAAAAATGGGCGTTCGTACAGTTTCACTTATATATTTAATCATTGTTTTGTTTTTCATAAACCCAATCAGTTTTTCTCAAATACGGATTAAGGCAGTTGGTGATATAATGCTTGGCTCTGTAACTCCAAGAACCATTCTGCCGCCGGATGATGGAAATGAATTTGTATCTTCGATTGGGGGATATCTTACCGAAGCAGATATTGTTTTTGGAAATCTTGAAGGAGCAATAATAGAAGAAGGTATGCAGCCGGTAAAGTGTTCTGAAAAATCGAGAAAAGCAAAAAGATGCTACGAGTTCGGAATACCTGAAATTTTATCCGCTTCACTTAAAGGAATGGGTTTTAATGTTTTAAGTATAGATAATAATCATACTGAAGATTACGGAGCGGATGGCTACTTGTTTACACAACAAAAACTTAATGAGCTTGGAATTAAGTTTGCACCCAAAACCGGTTTTGCAGAATTCTTAATTGAAGGGAAAAGGATTGTGGTTGCTGCATTCGGTTATTCGGGTACATCACACAATATATCTGATTTGGAAAATACAAGAAGTGTAATTGAAGAACTGGATAAACATTATGATATAATAATAGTTTCATTCCACGGCGGCGCAGAAGGAAGTGACAGGGTTAACATTAAAAACGAAACGGAGTTTTTTTTAGGCGAGACCCGGGGGAACGTTATTGCATTTGCACAAACCGCAATAGATGCAGGGGCAGATATGGTGATAGGGCATGGTCCGCACGTTTTAAGAGCAATCGAGATTTATAAAAATAAACTGATCGCATATTCGCTTGGTAATTTTTTAACTTACGGAAATATGAATATTAGCGGGGTAACCGGTATCTCCGTAATACTTGATGCAGATATTGATATTAATACAGGTGATTTTCTAAGAGGGAAATTAATTGCAGTACAACAAATTGGTTTTGGAATACCGCAACATGATGAAACCGGTGAGGGCTTTAAACTTGTACGATCTTTAACTAATGAAGATTTTCCTAAACATGATATTATTTTTACTGAATCCGGTGGAATTTATAACAGCCGGATTATTCCACCGCCGGTTATACCTAGAACTAGAATATATTATAGGCCAATAAAACGTATGTTTGATGAGCTGGAGAGACTATAGAAGAAAGTTCGTGGTAGATCTTTTTTTCTGGATGGAAAAAAGGAATACAAAAAGCCGGTTATTCGGTGAGTTAAATGATCATATCGTTTACGCTTCCTATGTGTCGCAAAACTTAATGTACTCTCTGTTAAATAATTCTTCCATAGAAGTTTGCTTAGCACAGTAAATGCTTACGGAGAGAAAATTTAAGATTGCTGAATCTATTTATAAATAAAAAAGCCCAACCTTTTAAGATTGGGCATTTTCACATAAAAATATTTTAGCATTTAAACTTCCATTATCTCTTTTTCTTTATGCTTAAGTATCTCATCAACCAGTTTTGTATGTTCATCAGTATATTTTTGAATTTCATCTTCAGCATCAAGTAATTGGTCTTCAGACATCCTTTTATCCTTTTCTTCCTTTTTCAGATGATCATTTGCATCGCGTCTTATATTTCTTACAGCAACTTTAGCATCTTCGCCAAACTTTTTTATCAGTTTTACAAGCTCTTTCCTTCTCTCTTCATTTAATGGAGGAACAGGCACTTTAAGGTTTGTTCCATCGCTAACAGGATTAAAACCAAGGTTAGCTTCCATAATTACTTTTTCTATAGCAGGTATCATGGTTTTTTCCCACGGTGTTATAGATAGTGTATGAACATCTAAAACGGAAACGTTACCAACCTGGTTAAGGGGTACCATGTTGCCATAATATTCTACTCTAATACCATCCAGCAGGGCAGTTGTAGCTTTACCGGTTCTAACTTTTGCAAGTTCATTCCTTAAAGTTTCTAAGGATTTGTCCATTCTCGATTTGGCATCTTTAATTATGGCATTCATAATTTCCTCTGCAATTAGTTAAACTTCTTTAGCAGCTTTTTGCTCACTATTAATTATAGTTCCAACTTCTTTACCGTTAACCAGGTTAAGCAGGTTATTGGGAACATTCATATTAAATACAGCAATTGGAAGATCATTTTCCTGGCAAAGACTTACAGCAGTAAGATCCATAATCCTTAGATTTTTCTTTAAAACATCCAGGTAAGAAATATTATCAAACTTGGTTGCATCACTATTTTTTTCGGGATCACTGTCAAAAACCCCGTCAACCCTTGTACCTTTTATAATAATGCATGCACCAATTTCTACTGCACGCAGCGAAGCAGCCGTATCGGTACTAAAATAAGGATGACCGGTTCCTGCGCCGAATATTACAACTCTACCTTTTTCCAGATGTCTTATTGCTCTCCTGCGAATGTACGTTTCGGCAATAGTATCCATTTTTATTGCACTCATCAAACGGGTTTGTAGCTTATTTTTTTCAAGTGCGTTTTGCAGAGCAAGCGAGTTGATCATAGTTGCAAGCATTCCCATCTGGTCGCCGGTCGCCCTGTCAATTCCCTGCGAACTTGCGCTTAAGCCCCTGTAAATATTTCCCCCGCCTATAACCAGCCCAACTTCCACCCCGGCTCCGTGTACTTTTTTTATCTCCCCGGCAAAGAATTCGAGAACTGAATTATCAATTCCAAATCCTTTTTCTCCCATAAGAGATTCGCCGCTGAGTTTTAGAACAATTCTTTTATACTTCAATTCCATTATTTATTTAGTTATTGTTAATATAAGCAGGAATAATCCTGTTTATTAAATATAAAAAAAAAGGTCTTAATTTTATTAAGACCTTTAGTGAAAAATTATTTTTTTTCATCTCCCAAATGGAAACGGTGAAACAAGAAAATATTAACTTTCGAGTTGTGTTTTGCATTAAAATCTTTAATAAGATCACTAACTGTTTTTGTATTGTCTTTAATATATACCTGTTCTGTTAGAACACTTTCCTGGTAAAACTTATTAAGCTTACCGTTGGCAATTTTATCAATAATATTTTCCGGCTTACCTTCTTTGCGAGCCACTTCTTTATAAATTTCAATTTCCTTTGCAATAGTATCTTCGGGTACGTCATCTCTTTTAACACAAATAGGGTTCATTGCAGCAACCTGCATAGCAATATCTTTCCCGATTTCACTTAGTTCATCAGCACCTTCGTTTACAGAATCGAATTTAACCAGCACAGCAAGTTTCGAGCCCATATGTATATAATCAATAAGTAACCCGTTTTTTGCTTCTTCGTTAGCGATGCGGGAGATTTCAATTTTCTCACCTACTTTTCCAAGCACTTCTGTAACCTTATCTTGTAACTCACCGTTGCCATTTAGTAAATCATCAACTGTTGCAGATTTTTGCTCGTAAGCACTTTCCAGCACCTGGTTTGCAAGAACAACAAAGTCTTTACTTTTTGCAACAAAATCCGTTTCACAGTTTAATTCAATAATAGTTCCGCGCTTTTTATCACCGGATATTTTTGTAAGTACCAAACCTTCGTTGGCAGCTTTTTCAGCTCTTTTAGCAGCAACAGCAGTTCCTTTTTTTCTAAGGATCTCAATTGCTTTCTCCATATCGCCACCAGATTCAACCAGTGCTTTTTTGCAATCCATCATACCGACGCCGGTTTTTTTTCTTAACTCATTTACTTGAGCAGCAGTAACAGCCATAGTAATTTCACTCCATTAAATTTAGTTGTCTGAAGAGGATTCTTTTACATCTTCTTTACTGGTTTCCGCAGCATCAGAATTTTTAGTGGCTTCTAATTTCTTCTCTTCCTCTTTCTTCTCTTCCTCTTTCTTCTGTTTTTCTTTTAATTTTTCAGCTTTAGCTTCTTCTTTTTCTTTTTCACGTTCTTTTTTCAATCTCTCTTTTTCTGCAACTTCTTCAGCTTTCTTTTCTTTAAGCTTTGCCTTTCCTTCAAGTACTGCGTCACTCATAATTTTTAGAATCAGCTCTATAGTTTTTACAGCATCATCGTTTGCAGGGATCATATAATCAATATTATCAGGATCGCAATTAGTATCTACAATAGCAAAAACCGGTATGTTAAGCCGTTTTGCTTCCCTTAGAGCAATTGATTCTTTTTTAATATCAACCACGAAAACAGCGCCGGGCAGTTTCGTCATTGTTTCCACACCTTCAAGAACTTTTTTAAGTTTATCTCTTTCCCTTGTAAGGAATAATCTTTCCTTCTTGGTTATCTTTTCAAAAGTACCGTCGGTTTCCTGCTTTTCAATGTTCTGAAGTCTTTTAATGCTCTTTCTAATAGTTCCAAAATTTGTAAGCATACCACCTAACCAGCGTTCGCTAACCCAGTTCATCCCGGCTTTTTTAGCTTCAGAAACCACGACGCTTTTTGCCTGTTTTTTGGTTCCAACAAGCAGTACGTTTTTCCCTCCATCCGAAACCATTTTTGTAAGAGCTTCTGCAGATAAGTTAATAAGCTTTTGGGTTTTTTTAAGATCAATAATATGAATCCCGTTTTTTTCCATAAATATATATGGCTTCATTTTGGGATTCCAACGACGGGTTAAATGACCGAAGTGTGCACCAGCTTCAATAAGCTGAGTAAGTTCAACTTGTTCCATTGTATCTCCTGTTTTATTCCTCTACTCCTTTCAGCTTTACCTTTAATCCGCCTCAGGCGGACACAGGAGGTAAATCCAGGAGTATGCGTGATTATTAGTTAAATTATCTCTTAGAAAACTGAAATCTTTTTCTTGCTTTTGGCTGACCGTATTTTTTACGTTCTACCATTCTTGGATCTCTAGTAAGAAATCCTTCACTTTTTAACGATGGTCTGAATTCCGGGTTAATATCAATTAGTGCGCGTGCTATACCGAGTCTTATTGCCTGGGCTTGCCCTGTAGTTCCGCCGCCTTTTACATTTATATGCAGATTGTATTTCCCTTTAGTTTCTGTAACCACTAAAGGTCCTTCAATATCTTCCCTGCTATTGAGCAAAGGAAAAGCTTTTTCAAATTCTCTTCCGTTAACTGTTATCTTACCGTCACCATTTCTTAAAATAACCCGTGCCACAGAAGTTTTTCTTCTGCCAACATAAATTTTATCAACCATTTATAACTCCGTTAAGCTTAATGTCTCAGGTTTCTGTGCAGCGTGCGGATGTTGATCGCCTGCGTAAACCTTTAACTTCTTAATTAATACTCTTCCCAGCCGGTTTTTCGGCAGCATACCTTTAACAGCGTTTTGAACAACAAACTCAGGTTTTTTAGCGAGCATTTGCTTCAGCGAAGTAACCCGCTGACCGCCAGGGTAGCCGCTGTGTCTTATGTACTGCTTTAACATTTCGCGTTTGCCGGTAACCTTAACCTTCTCTGCATTTATGACTACAACAAAATCTCCTGTATCCATATTAGGAGTAAAAACCGGTTTGTATTTACCGCGTATAACACTTGCAACTCTTGAAGCAAGCCGCCCAAGTATCTGGTTCTGTGCATCAACAATAAACCACTTTCTGTCAGCATCTTCGGGCTTAATAAATTTTGTTAACTTCTCTTGTTTCACTGGATTTCCTCTAAAACCTAATTCATTTCTAAAAAAGAGTACAAACCTAATGCTATACTGCACAAAAGTCAAGATTTGCTGCCCGGATTAAATGCCGCAAAGATTAGTGCCCTTCTAAAAGAAGAGAGTAAAAAAATTATTCAAAGTTGTCCATATTAGGCATATCGAATTTCTGGTAGCCAGCAGGGACAGAGAATATTTCATCACTCAGAGGCATAGGCAATATTTCATCTATTTCAAAAATAGTTTTCAATTCACCCGGGGAATTTTCCTGTTGTACAAGCATCGGGAAGTAACCTTCAGCCATAATTTCCTGCTGCCAGTTTGATTGTGAGTTTTCCATTCCTTCCGGATCACCTAAAAATAAAAACGTGCCGAGTTCTTTTGTCATCCATGCAATTCCCGGTCCTTCCTCGTCAGCAAATTCAAATTTTTCACACAAGTAGCCGTTAATATCCTGGGTTTCGCCGGTGTTATTAAAATAAAATTCTTCATTATCCTGATCCATCATTTCTCCGGCAACATCAACAGGCATTTCCATATACATCTGTTGTTCAACCATAACCAGGGTCATTATTTTTGTATCGGCATCATAAATCATATAACCCTGCCCCATCTCGTCTTGCGGCGGATCAAGTTTAAATTTATTACCTTTTACAAAATAACTCATCGTTTGCATGTCGTCTCTATCGTAAGCTTTGAATTTTACTTTACCTTCAAACTGGTTTTGTGCAAACAGTATGTTTGAAGCTGCAAAAAGCAGAATTAATAATGATGATAAAAATAATTTATACATATTTCCTCCTATGTGATTAATGTTTGTAAATTAAAATAAAGTTTTACCGAATTTAAAGGATTTTATCATACCAAAAAATCTAGGCTGAAAAGATTTAAACTGCTCCTTGCCCCTTATTATAAGTTTTATGCTAAAATCATTTTCACTTTCTGTTCTGCAATAAACTTCCTGCGAAACCTGCCCGGATAGTTCTTCCGGTTCGTTGTAGTAAACAGTAAAATCATTCACCTCATTACTGTATTGATAACGGTTTTCACTAAACAGGTATTTTTCCTTCACTTCCAGGTGAATGTATGGCGGGGAATTGTAATTACCTGCTGATGCCCAGAAAGTAACTCCATCCAGTTTGCCCTTATTATTCTGATCGATAAATTTCCACCCGGCAGGATATTTAACCCTTACGTTAAGTGTCTGCTCACTGTATAACTGCTCAAGCAAAGTTGTATCAACATTTTCCTTATTAAAAGTTAAAAAATAG
>JAZGGS010000015.1:0-10041 GCA_036480595.1 Ignavibacteriaceae bacterium | reverse complement strand
ATTAACTGAGAAAGCCTGATGGTAAAAATGGCACTCGACTGCCTGAATCCGCCATTGATCTTTTCTTGTTATTAATCATTCTTTAATAAAGTGGTTAAACTTGGGAATATTTGATTGCAAAATGATTGCAAAGAAATCCTCCTGTGTGTGAAATCCATACTGATTATAACAGGATTATTAGAGAAAACAATAGGGGGGACAGCGATTGGTGATAGGAATATAGAATTTAGAATTATATTTTTACATTCCAAATTTATTTTGCCCGGATGGTGAAATTGGTAGACACGCTAGGTTCAGGGTCTAGTCCACTTACGTGGGTGGGGGTTCGAATCCCCCTCCGGGCACGATAATTTAATACACAATTTGCATTAGTCGATCATTTTTTATTAAATTTATTTAGTAAATTATGAAGAAATTTCTTTTCGAAGAACACTCCTTAAACTTTTGGGGTGCCGAGTTAGTGGGTAGCTAACGTTTAGTTTTGTTATCACAATTTTTTTTCATTTATAAATATTCTATTCAATTTTTAAAAATATTAATTGAATGAAATTGAATACAACATGGACTTATGTGTTATTTCTGTATTCAAGCTTTATTGAAATTTTGTAATTACCTAAAGCAATATCAAACTGTAGTATTTTAAATTAGTAGGTGGTACTATGCGGATTATTAGTCTTATCTTATTTTTTCTCATCTCTTTAATAATTAATTCATTAGCCCAGGATTTTGGTGAAATTTCGGATGATGTTTTACAAATGACCGAATTCTCACAAGACCCGGAAGCTGATGCTGTTATACTTTTCGATAAAGCTGATGTTAGGATAACTAATTATTTTGATCTTGAAGTAATTAGACATATTAGAATAAAAGTACTAACAGAAGCTGGGAAAGAATATGCCGATATAGAAATTCCCGTTTGGTACGAGGACGATTTCGATGTTATGGATGCAGCATCTTTTAGTCCTGACGGTGAAGAATACGAGCTTGATAGTGATAATATTTTTGAAGAAGAAGCTGGAAACATAATAAAATATTCCTTCCCTATTCCAGGGGTTGTGATTGGTTCTGTAATAGAATATAAGTTTAGGATTTTGTCTGATTATATATCAAAGCTTGAACCATGGTATTTCCAGGATGAAGCCTTTACAGTATTAAGCCAATATAGTGTGGTAATCCCAATGGGATTTACTTATAGTAAGCTTAGTAAAAATATAGCACTTTACGAAATATATGAGAGCGTTGATGAAGTTCGAGATCCGGATAATCATGAAAACACACTTACTCAGTTTACTTGGACGGGTAGGAATGTTCCGGGAATGAAAGATATACCATTTATTGATAACTTATATGATAAGTATGCGAGTATGATGTTCATTCTTAATTCTTATAAAAGTAATTATCAAAATGTAGTTTTTGGTGAGAACTGGAACAGTATTGCAGATCGTATTTCATCAAGGTATTATAATGATCTAATTGAGGAAGATGGGCTATCTGAGAGTACACTTCCAAGTATTATTGGAGCAGAAACTAATAACTTGGTTAAGGCAAAAATGATATACAATTATGTTCGATCTGAAATTAAAACAACTGAACATAAATACTTAATTAGCAGCAATTTTAAGACTCCTGAAAATGTAATTGCAGATAAAACCGGCAGCACTTCTGAAAAAAATATACTTTTAATTAATTTGCTAAATCTTGTCGGGTTGAATGCAAATCCTGTATTAATAAGTACCAGGAAACATGGGGAAGTAAATCAAGGTTTTTGTAATCCCGATCAGTTTAACAGGCTGATTTGCTTGCTAAGAATCGGCAAGAAATCTTATTTTTTACATGCAGGAGTAAAATTTAATCCGTTTGGTTATTTAACACCAGCTACCGATGTAGGAATTGGTTTATTAATTGAAGATGATAAAGGAACTATTATAAATCTAAAACCGATCAAACCATCAAACAGAATAAGTATTAAAACTTCAGGTAATATTAGTGAAGACGGTGTTATTACCGCTGATACTAAAATTAATTTTACGGGTTTTGCAGCACTACGCGAAAGAAATGCTTTGGAAGATGAGGAGATAGAAGAATATGTAACGGAAAAAGTAAAGACTTTGTTTGATGAAGCAGTGTTGGACACTTTCTATTATACAGGAATTGATTCTATTGAATCTCCTTTAATATTAAATCTTTCATACACTTTACCTGAATTTATTGAGAGGACTGATAAATTGGCATATTTCTCTCCTCCTTTATTTTCTAATGTTCTTGTAAATCCTTTTACAAGTTCAAAAAGATACTATTCAGTCGATTTTGATTTTAAGCTGCTAACAAAAGAAGAAATTAAGTTATCGTGGGACGATAATTTCGCCGTACTTGAAGTTCCTAAATTGAAAAAAACTTCAATGAGTGATTTCAGTTACAACCAGATTTATTTTTCCGGTCAAAATTATGTTGAATGCATGCGAATAGAGGATTGTAAAAAAAGGAGAATTCATGTTAAAAATTATTCACGCCTTAGAGATATTTATGATGAAATGGTATTTGCATCAGAGGATCAAGTTGTTCTTTCAATTGAAGATCAGAATGATGAATCAAGTGTTAAAATAAATCCGGATGAGAAATAGTGGGAAAATCAATATTATTATTAATTTCTTTTATCTTAATTGTTACTTGCAAAAATTATTCGATTGGTATAGTCTATTCTTCTGAAAATATAGATTCTTTAGTACAGGAAGCAGATGCAGTTGTCTTGAGTAATTATGAAATTGTTAACATTCTTAGTGAATCCAGTGTTGAATATACAGTCCATAGAAAAATATTAATAAAAAATGAGAACGGAGAAGAGAACAGTACAGTAATACTCACGGAGTCGGAGTTCAAAGAAGTTAATGATATTGAAGCTTTTATAATTGATACAATGGGTAATATACTAAAAGAGTTGGATGAAGACGAAATTGAAGAAGCAGAACTCTCGCCAGGATATGTTTTTTATTCCGGTAGATCATATAAGTGGTTTTCTTTAAAACATCATACTTACCCATACATTTTGGATTACACTTACACGATAAGTATTAATAGTCTTTTTTTCTGGCCTGATTGGTACCCACAAACTGAAATTCCAAGTTTATCTGCAACATATAAACTAATAATGAGTTATCCTGTTGAGTTCAGTTATCAAAGTGTGGGAATTGATATTGAGCCACGAGAAGAAATGATGAACTCTAAAAAAGTTTATTGTTGGGAACTCACTAATATTCCGCAGGTAAAGATTGAGGAATTTATGCCGCCCGAAGTCAAAATTCAAATGGCAGTTTTTTTTAAACCAGATAGTTATTGGATCGATTCTTATTCTGGAAGTTTTGTCGACTGGAGTTCTGTAGCCGCTTGGTATGGATTACTTGCGGAAGGCAAATATGATTTACCGCTGGTAGCAAAAAATGAAATTCATGAATTAGTGGATGGTATTTCCGAACCTAAAGAAAAAGTAAGGGTATTATACAATTACCTTCAGAAACACAGCAGGTATGTAGCAATTGAAATGGGTATAGGTGGCTGGCAGCCTCAATCTGCCGCTGAAGTATATGAAAATCATTATGGAGATTGCAAGGACTTAACAACATTTATGATATCGATGCTTGATGTTGCTGGGATTGATGCTTATCCTGCATTAGCTCTTACGCGAAACCAGGGGGTGGTTAATACTGAATTTCCTTCCAACCAGTTTAATCACTGCATTACGTTTGTACCTTTGAAAGATGATACTCTCTGGCTGGAATGTACTGCTTCTTATTTGGATATGGAAGATACCCACTACAGCATTGAAGATATTCATGTTCTAGTTGTTAAGGGTAAAAACTCTAAGCTAATTAGAATACCACAGAAAAGTGCAGCTCACAACCTCTGGAACTCAACTTTAAAAGCTGTTTTAGGAAAAAAAGGTGACTTAACCATTAAAGCCCGGCTTGTCACAAAGGGAAATCAGAAAAGCTATCTTAAAAACAAGTTGATGGCAAACAATAATAAAAATAATATTGTTTTTTTAAAAGAATATTTTGGCAATAATAAAAAGCTGGTTATTAATGAATTCTCATTTCATGATTCAGGAAATAATTATGCTAACTATGATCTTGAACTGAATGGAGTATTTAATAAGTTTACTTCATATAGAGGTAAACGAATGTTTATTAATCCTAATATTTTAAACAGGACAAACAGTAATAATTTGCCAAAAGAAGAAATTGGTGAAAGAAAATTCCCGGTTTTTTATAATTACCCTTATCTTGATATTGATACAGTACTAATTGAGTTGCCTGATGGCTATATTGTTGAATCTAAACCAGCCAATAAAAATATAACAAAAACATTTGCTGCATTTTCCGCTACATATGAATCTACGGAAAATACACTCTTTTATATAAGAAAACTGGAACTAAAAAAAAATATAGTACCGGTTTCGGAGTATGATGAGTTTATTAAGTTTTTTAAAGAGATTATTAAATCTGATAAATCTAAATTCGTGATTAGAAAAAGATAGAGTTTCTTATGGCGGAGGATTAACTCATATTAAATTAGGTTTTATTTTATGTATAGTAGTGGGATCCTGTCAAAAACATCTCTTCGGAGGACTCATGTTCCGGGCACCAAATCAAAAAAAAATCCCTAAATCCAGGGAAATATCAAAATAGAGTAATAATTTGTAATTGTGTTCGTACACCAACGGATCACGTAAAAGGAATAAGGTGGGATTTATAAAATCTTTTAAATTTGTAGTGGATGAGGATTGTTGTGCTCTATGCTGAAGCTGAAACTTTCTATTGCTTCTCTTTGCGTGTTATATGAATCGAATATCTTTAATGTCCCAACTTTTTCCAACAATACAAGCATAGCATCGAGAGGTTCTACCAGTTTAATCTCGCCGCCCATTTGAGTAATTTTTTTATGGGCAACTACCAGCGCTCCTAAAAAAGTGGAATCCATAAACTCACATTTGCTAATATCAACTACAATTCTTCTGTACTTTAGCAAAATATCTTCATTAAGGATTTTCTTAAGCTTTCCCGCCTCTTTCCTGGTAGCACGGGTCAAATTAATCACCTCAACAATTACATCGGCACATATTTTTTTCTCGAAGTCTTCCACTTCTTTTCCAATAAAAGATTTTTAATTAACTATTATTTTTATGATTTTTGACACAATGTGGGAACTTTCCAATACTGATTGGAATAGCTCTATCACGAAAGTATGAAATCAATTACCGTTCCAAAAAAATGATTAAATAATGATTAAAAACGGAAGAAAAAATTATTCTTTAAATCTCAAAATGATATAGCTGAATCAATTCTATAAAATTTTTATTTTATTTCTATTAAGTTTTTAAGTAACTATTGATAATAGAAAAAATGATAATTATTATCGGAACACAAAAATTGGAAATTCTTAAGGATGTCCATTTCAGCTGAATCATACCAGGATAGTTCAATCGGTTATAACAAAGCTCTAGATTTTGCAAAATCGCATTACGAAAATTTTCCTATTGTTTCTTTCTTTGTTCCTAAAAGATTAAGAAAACATGTTGCAATAATTTATTGGTTTGCCCGGAGTGCAGATGATATTGCAGACGAAAGGAATGAGAAACCAGAGTTTCGCCTTGTTAAACTTAATGAGTTTGAACTAAAGTTTAAGCAGGCACTTAACGGTAAACCCGGTTCAGCTTACTTTTCTGCTCTAAGCGAAACCATTACCGTTTTTAATCTTACCCCTAAACATTTTACTGATCTATTAAATGCTTTTAAACAGGATGTTGTTAAAAACCGGTATGGTAATTATGAAGAGTTGTTAAATTACTGTAATCATTCTGCTAACCCTGTGGGCAGGCTTATACTAGAGCTTTTCGATGTAAGGAATAAAGATGCTTATTACTATTCGGATGAAATTTGTACTGCTCTTCAGCTAACTAATTTTTTCCAGGATACTAAGATAGATTTTATTAGAGGGAGGATTTATTACACACAAGCTGAAATGGAGAGATTTGGTGTCACAGAAAAAATGTTTGAGTTAAATGAAAATAATCTTAATTTACAAAAGCTTGTAAAGTTCAATGTTGAACGAGCACGGGTATTGTTTAGCGACGGTAAAAAAATACTGAAGCTGTTAAAAGGCGGACTTAAACTCGAAGTACGCTGGACAGTGAAAGGCGGTGAAGCAATACTTGATAGAATTACTAAAAATAATTTCGATGTTTTGAATAAGCGACCAGTTTTAAGCAAAACAGATTTTGTAAAATTATTTTTTACCACTATTTTTAATATATGACTGACATCGCAAAAGAAATATCAAAAAAAAGTAAAAGCAGTTTTTATTATGCGTTTAACCTGCTTCCTTCTGCAAAACGCGATGCGATGAATACTGTTTATGCTTTTTGCAGGCAGACCGATGATATTGTTGACGAAGGTAGTGACCCGGCTTCGTTAAAATATGAAAAATTACGCAAGTGGAGAATTGAATTGGAAAAATCTTTCTCCGGTCACTCCGAATATCTGATATTAAACAAACTTTCTTCAACCATTCAAAAGTTTAACATTCCTATAGAACCGTTTTTTGAATTACTTAAAGGAATGGAAATGGATCTGCAGAAAAACCGTTACCTTACTTTTGATGATTTACAGTTATACTGTTACCGTGTTGCTTCCACGGTAGGTTTAATGTGTGTTGAAATTTTTGGTTACAAGCATGCCTCGACACGCGATTTTGCTGTTAACCTTGGAATAGCATTACAGCTAACTAATATTTTGCGCGATATTAAAAAAGATGCTGAAAACGGAAGGATCTATCTTCCGCAGGAAGATCTTAAAAAATTTAATTATAACGAGAATGATATTTTAAACCAGATTTACAACAGCAATTTTACCGGTATGATGAAGTATGAGATTGCTAGAGCTAAAGAATATTTTGATAAAGCAACAGCAAGTTTAAACATTGAAGATAAAGCAGCAATGTTTGCAGCAAGAGCTATGCAACATATCTATTATAAAATGCTGGGTAAAATTGTTGATGTAGATTATGATATTTACAACAACAACATTAAAGTTTCTACTTTCCAAAAAGTTGGTATCTCAGTGGGGGTTTGGGCAAAATATACTTTAGTTTATTAATGAAAAAAAAGTGTATAGTAATAGGGGGAGGTTTTGCAGGTCTTTCTTCGGCAGCATTTCTTAGCAGTAGTGGTTACATCGTTCAGCTTCTTGAAGCTTCTCCAAAATTAGGTGGCAGGGCATATTCTTTCCTAGATAGTAAATCAAACACGGTTATCGATAACGGTCAGCATATTTTGATGGGGTGCTATAAAGAAACACTTAACTTTTTAAAATTAATAGGTGCCGATAAAAACCTGTTATACCAGGATAAGCTGGAAATAGATTTTGTAAAAGAAAATTTTCAACTGGTGCCGCTAAAAAGTGCCCTGTTGTTTTACCCGCTTAATCTTCTGTTTGGTATGTTAAAGTTTAGGGCGATCAGTTTTGCAAAGCGTTTAAAACTGTTGAAAGTATTTCTAAAACTCCCTTTCTATTCAACAGAAAGCTTAAGCAGGATGACAGTTTACGATTGGCTGGTGAAGGGAGGACAGGATGAGCAAATGATGGAAACATTTTGGAAAATGCTGGCAATTAGTGCACTTAATACTAATATTAAAAATGCTTCAGCTAAAATGTTTGTTGATATTTTAAAGGAAATTTTTCTTAATGGAAATTTTGCTGCTACAATCCTTTTACCAAAGTACGGGTTAAGCGAAACTTACTGCAAGCCGGCAAAGTCATTCATCGAAAAAAACGGTGGAACTATAAATCTTTCTTCGCAGGTAACAGAACTAATTTGCAGCGAGACAAACATTGAAAAAGTTGTAACCACGGAAAAAGTTTATGATGATTTTGATTTTGTTATTTCCGCAATCCCGCATTTTGCTTTGGAAAAAATAATTGCGGATGAATCTATAATAAAAAATCCGGGACTAAGTTATTCATCAATTCTTAATATTCATATTTGGCTGAAAGAAAATCCTTTAACTAAAAATTTTTACGGATTAATTGGCTCACCTATTCACTGGATATTTAATAAAGGTACTCATATTAACCTGAGCATGAGTGATGCAAATGATCTTATTATAAAAGATGATGAAGAGTTGTATGAAATGGTTTGCATTGAGTTGAAGAACTATGTTAACCTGGATAAAGATATGATTACAGGTTACAAAGTAATAAAAGAAAAACGTGCTACATTCATTCCTTCGAATGACATAATTAATATAAGACCATCGCAGCAAACAGTTATTAATAATCTTATCCTTGCAGGCGATTGGGTAGATACAGGATTACCTGCAACAATTGAAAGTGCCGTAAAAAGCGGACGACAGGCATCGGAACTGATTTTAGAATTTAGTTAATTATAACCCTTCCTAACTCAGAAGATAGGCCATAATTGTTATTACGGCAGTACCCATTTCAAACTTAAGAGGGTGGACTGCTTCAAAAACATCGTTTGCATTATTCGTATGTACAGTGGCTCCCGGGTTTGAATTTTCTTATTTTGAGTTAGGTAAAAGGGATCAATTAGTAGAGAAATATCCATAGTATAAAATACTTGTAGAAAGGCTGACAAAATCCTAGGATTTTTTCTTTATAGTAAATTATTGATAAAATGTTCAGCGATAAATAATTACCTCTTTTGATTTACACTAAAACTTTAAATTTTATTCATTATTTTCGTTTATTTAGTGGCATAAGTATTGAAAATAATAATTGAATTATCTAACTTTTTCAGCTAAAAATAAAATAATAGGAAATCTATCGAGTAATCTTTACAGTTCTTTTTTTGTTCAACTAATGAAACACATATTCTGGGAAATTCTATCAAAAATAGAGTTGTAAATCTTTTTCGTGAGATTCTCCGTATCTCTCTGCTTTTTGCTCTCCTTTTTTATGCAGGTGTTAACCTGGGATTCCATCCTGCATTTAAAACCCAGGTAAATAAGGAAATGTTATTCGATACCTGTTTTAGAATTGTTTCCGAAAAATATGCTTCCGGTATAAATGATAAAGCATCGAATGAAGATGTCAAAACTTCGTTTTCAAATCCCGAAAATATAAAATCACTTGATCTTTCTGATCTTCTAACGACATTTGAAAATACGTCCGAACCGGTTATTTCTGAAACTCTTTTCTTATCAGACAGTACTGAAGAAAAAGGAGTAATGGATTCAACATTAGTTTCGGAAGACTCATTATTCGTTCAACCTGATTCAACTTCTATTCTTTCTGATTCAACATTTATTACAAGCGATTCCATATCAATACTACTCGATTCAACTTTAGTTAACAACGATTCAACGCTAGCTCCAAAAGATTCAATTCCGGTTAACCTGGATTCACTACGGCTATACGAGATGGGGCTAGATTCCACGAACCGTTTAAGATACTTCCGGTATCAAAGAGAAGATAAACCTTATGTAGAATTAAAAGAAAAACAGGAATCGAAATTTTTTGTTGAACCAACTGCAACATTTAAACGAAGAACAATTAAACTAGATTCTACAGGCAAATATGTTGAAGTGCGCGAACTGATTGCATCGCAGGAAACAAAAATAAGACTGCGAATGCCCATTGAAGATTATATCGGGATGAAACTTGCGCTGCGGGAAAGAGAAAACTGGGAACAATTAGGATATGATTACAAACTTAAAGAAACCAAGATTGGGCTTGGTGAATTGATAACCAGTCTTACTGATTTTGAAATTCCGCTTCCCAGTGTTGGTGTGTTAAGCATTTTTGGTCAACCGAAGATAAGTTTGAAGATAGGTGGTAATGTTACAATACACGGCGCATGGAGGAGCGAAACTACAGAAGGTATAACTGCCTCCAGGTTGGGCAACACACGTAATGAACCCGATTTTAAACAAACTGTACAGATAAATGTTAACGGAACTATTGGTGATAAATTAAATATTATTGCAGATTGGAATACTGAAAGAACTTTTGAATACGAAAACCAGTT
>JAZGGS010000014.1:0-2164 GCA_036480595.1 Ignavibacteriaceae bacterium | reverse complement strand
CATAACGGAAAATTCTACCCGGATTTTGCCGGTGTGGGAAAGTCGTATAATTTTTATCCCATTCCTCCTCAAAAATCTGAGGATGGCATAGCACAAGTTGCGCTGGGTTTGGGCAAAACTGTAGTTGAAGGTGGTAATACAGTTAGTTTTTGTCCCCGTTATCCAAAGCATCTGCTTCAGTTCTTTACAACAAAAGAAACCATAAGATATGCACAACAAGAATTTTTCGCACTAGATTTGAACGGTAAGCTGGATCATCATCCGGAATCGATTGATGATCCCCTTGTAAAAAATTACGAGTTAATAAAATCTGAAGAGGATGGTACTCTTTATGCTGTTGGTTCAACTTATTCCCCTGAGAACGAAGCGGTTTATGATGGGATTTCCAGGGACGGATTACGGATTGTAACATTTGCGCCAATCTTAAAACATAAAATGTTTCCGCTGCCTGAAATACTTAATCTTCTTTTAGGATTAGGAAGCTGGGGAATGGGCTCGCCGGTTGAAATTGAATTTGCTGTTAACCTGCAGGTTCCGGAAGGAAAACCGAAAGAGTTTGCAATGCTGCAGATGAGACCGCTGGTTATTAGTAAGGAAATAGATGAATTGAATGTTGACAATATTGCTGAGAAAGATCTTGTTTGCCAGAGCGACCAGGTTTTAGGAAATGGAGCAACCGACGGAATTAAAGACATTGTTTACGTTGATATAAATAAGTATGACCGTAGCAAAAGTAAAATAGTTGCCGGCGAAATTAACCAGCTTAACTCTAAACTTCTTGAAGTGAAAAATCCGTACCTGCTAATTGGTGTTGGCAGATGGGGAAGCTTAGACCCTTGGCTGGGGATTCCGGTTACGTGGGATCATATTTCGGGGGCGGCAGCAATTGTTGAATCTGGCTTTAAAGACTTTAATGTTGAACCTTCGCAGGGAACACATTTTTTTCAGAATATCACTTCCTTTAGGGTTGGTTATTTTACAGTAAGTTCTTCAAGTAAAACTGGTTTTATCGATTGGGATTGGCTTATCAAACAGGTTCCTATAGAAGAGATGGAATTCACAAGACATCTGCGCTTTGAAAAACCAATTTCAATAAGAATAAACGGTCATCTGAATAAAGGAATTATTACCAAACCGGGCATTTCTTAAATTTATTAAGATTCATTAGTTTTACATTCCTTAATAAAATTTTGTAATAAAAATTGTTACAAGCTTTTCACAATTTCAGTTATGCCACTTAATTTTTAAAACATTTAGTTTTAACCTACATACGAACAATAACCGTACAGGTAAATGGTTTTTACCATCTGTATAAATGTTCTAAAATAAAAAGGAGTAATTATATGTCTGATTATGTAAAAAGTTTAATGGCGGAAGTAAAAGCAAAGCACGCTGCCCAACCGGAATTTCACCAGGCAGTTGAAGAAGTTGCTGAATCGCTAAGTATAGTTCTGGACAGGCATCCTGAATACCGTTCAGCTAAGGTTCTTGAAAGAATTATTGAACCTGAAAGAATTATTATTTTCCGCGTTCCCTGGGTAGATGACCAGGGTGAAGTAAATATTAACATTGGTTACAGAATAGAGATGAACAGCGCTATTGGTCCTTATAAAGGCGGGTTGCGATTCCATCCTTCTGTTAATCTTGGCATTCTTAAATTCCTTGCTTTCGAGCAGGTATTTAAAAACAGTTTAACAACCCTGCCAATGGGCGGCGGTAAGGGCGGTTCCGATTTCGATCCAAAAGGTAAAAGCGATCTTAAAATTATGCGCTTCTGCCAGGCATTTATGAGCGAATTGTTCCGCCACATTGGTCCAAACACAGATGTACCTGCTGGCGATATTGGTGTAGGCGGTAGAGAGATCGGTTACCTGTTTGGTCAGTATAAAAAATTAAGAAACGAATTTACCGGTGTACTTACAGGTAAAGGTCTTAACTGGGGCGGTTCTCTTATTCGCCCTGAAGCTACCGGTTACGGTGCAGTTTATTTTGCTGCAGAAATGCTGGGAACAAAAAATGAAACCCTTGAAGGAAAATCCTGTCTTGTTTCCGGAAGCGGTAACGTAGCACAATATGCAACCGAAAAAATACTTGACCTTGGCGGCAAAGTTGTAACACTATCCGATTCCAACGGTTATATTTATGATGAAGAAGGCATTGACAG
>JAZGGS010000013.1:0-8692 GCA_036480595.1 Ignavibacteriaceae bacterium | reverse complement strand
CAGAGGTATATTTATTACGCCATCAATCTTGCCCAGCGAACTTTCCAATTCAGCCGGAGTTCTTACATCCAGTACAACAAGCGAAGAGTCGGTTTGCAGTTTCTCCTTAAGTTCGGCAACGCTCATTGTTGCTTCGAGATCGTTTTGCGCACATGCATTAAAAAAGAATACTACAAAAAAGAATGTTGTTAATGTTCTTATCATTTTAATCCTTTTTGAATATAATTGACGGGCTAATTTAAACCACACATCCCTGATGCGCAACCACCTGGCGCAGGATCGGGAATACCGCAATTTCCGGTAGCGCAGCTGCTTCCGCTAAATGGTGATGAATCTACCGAAGCGCTGAATGCAGAAAATAATTTTTTATTTTTTGATGAGTTACACTCTGGGCAGATTACTTCTTGCTGGTTTATTGATGATTTATGTAATACTTCAAATTTATTATCACACCCGGTGCACTTATATTCAAAAACTGGCATCTTTTCCTCTTATTAATTTTTTATTATTTATAAACGATTGGTTTTATTTAGTGGATGAATTTATTCTTCCAAATCTAAAAACTTCATAAGGCGGTTATGAGCATCTTCAGGTATTTCTACGTTGTACTTCCTGTAACAATCAATGGTTATTTCAACTGATTTAAAATAATTTTTACAGTCTACACATTCCTCAAGATGAGCTTTAATGGCAGCACATTTTTCAGAGTTAAGGTCTTCGCCGAGACTCTGGCAAACATACTTCATAACTTCCTTGCACTCTATTTTTTCATTACTCATTTAATAAATGCCTCATTAAGTTCTTTTCTTAAAAAAGCTCTTGCCCTGTGCAATCGAGATTTAACAGCAGGTACTGTAAGTTCGGTAACCTGAGCAGTTTCTTCAGTAGAGAGACCTTCAACATCTCGTAATAAAAATATCATCCTGTATTCTGGAGCAAGTTTTTTAATTCCATTATCAAGTTTTTCTTTTAATTCTTTATTCTCCGCACTCTTGTACGGAATAGAATTCCAATCTGCACTGTACTTCTCTTCAAACAAACCTTCATCATCATCAATCGAAACAAACCGCCGGCTTATAAGTTTTCTTGCCAGCATTAAACAGTGATTAGTAACAATCCTGTACAACCATGTAGATAATTTTGATTTCCCATCAAACTGGTGCAGAGATTTAATCATCGAGTAAAAAGTTTCCTGCATAATCTGTTCGGCTTTATCACGGTCTCTGCAAATTTTAAAAGCAAAATTGTAGATAGTCTGTTCGTAGTTTTTAACTACCTGTGCAAGGGCTTTTTTGTCGCCGGATTTTGCATCTGCAATTAATTTTTTCTCATTCATTTGATAAGATGCAAGTATTATTATATGGATTCTGTTTTGGGGTCATTTTTTTAGCAGTTCAATTAGTTAATAGTATATAATTTTGTGTTTCTCTGGAAATACTTATAACTTTATCATTTCATAAAAGTAGTTATAAATATACATTAATCTAATGCAGCAAAACAGAAGCATTAAGGAAATAACAGTAAACAAATTGTTTACCGGTGCAAGCGAAACACTTATTCAATCTTTTTTAAACCAGGAAAGTTTTACCAGCTTAAAAGAAGGTGAGATCATCTATCAAGCCGGAGACGAAAGCAAGTATTTATATCTGCTTCTTAGGGGAGATGTAAAGATTAAATACCCCAAGATTAATTATGTTAGCAACAAAGATTTTAACGATTTTTTTGGTGAGAAAGAAATTGTTGATGAAACCCGCCGAATATCATCAGCAGTTGCAAATAGCAATTGTCTTATATATAAACTTGAGAAAAAACTTTTCAGGAAACTGATAGATATAAATCCAACCTTAAACTCCAATCTTGAAAATTACGGTGAGATACACCTGCCCGAGATAAGTTCCGAGGTTAAACCGACTTTTAGCTTTGGTAATTCTTCCAAGCCAATAAGTTTTAGTGCTGCCAAAGACGTTATTGACAATGAATGGGATGATAATATTAAAACTGAAAACCCGGCACATCTAACTCCCGAATCACCTGTTGCCGGGATAAAGGAAGATCCGGATAAAACTATTCCTAATGAAACACTTTCTGAAGTACAGGAAGAAACACCTGTAGAAAAAATAGAGTTCGTTCCTAAACCTGGTGAAACAGAACAGCAGGAGAATGATGATTTAAAAATTGACTCTGATAATATTGATCTTGAGATTGACGCTGGCGATACAGATCTTAAAATTGAACAAGGTGATACAATTCTTAATATTGAAGATTTACCCGAACAGGATATTGAAAGCAAGGAAGAGGAGGTAGTTGAAGAAGAGAAAGAAGATCAAGATCTGATTGACAGAGAACAACTAAGGAAAGTGTTTGGCTGTATTGATGGAATTTACAGTGGTATGAAACTCCTTGATACTGTAAAAGCAATTAAAAAATCTGTTACAGAATTAACTCAGTCAGAAAGTGCGGAACTTTTGCTTGTAGATGAAAAAATTTCGGAAATGCAAAAGCTTATCGAAAAAGACGATTCTTATACTATTGAAAATTTTATCCTCCCCGAAGGTCTGGCGGGTAATTGCGCTCTTCAGAAAAAAATTCTTAATTACGACCGACCGACTGAAGATTCACGTTTTGTACCTAACATTGACCAGCCCGGAAGTGCCCGGCTTAAAAGTATCCTCTACTTTCCAATAATTAACGAGGGTGGCGATACTATTGCAGTTTTGGTTTTGGGCAGGGAGAGCAAAAAGTACACTGAAGACGAAATCATATACATAACAATGGTTTCTAAGCAAATTGAGCGGGCAATTGTAAGAGCAACTGAAGTTGAGGAACTGTTGAGACAAGATAAGCTATCGTTAAACACCCGGCTCGAAAAGTTTATTTTAAATGATATTAAGTCCCCTTTAAAAATAATAAATAATTATTCAGAGTTATTGAGCCAAAAAAATCTACCCGAGGATGTGAATGAAGTTGTAAGAATGCTGCAAAAACAGGCACATTCAATTGAAGACCTTGCCAGCTCTATAATAAGCTGCTCAAACAAATGTTCTGAAATTAAAATAAATCAAATCCATTTTAATGAGCTCGTTGATGATTTACTTGAACTGTTATCGGAATATTGCGAAATGCGTGAAGTTAAGTTATACAAAAAGATCGGGGATGGCACAGTAGTAAAAGTAAACCGCTCAAAGTTTTATACGGCTGTTTTCCAGGTTATTAAAAATGCATGTGATGTTTCGCAGGAAGGAGGAGTTGTTTATTTAAGCACCGAGCTTACAGACAAATGGATGATTCTAAATATCAGGGATGAAGGTCCGGGTATTCCTGAAGAAATTCAGAATAAAATTTTTGAACCATTCTTTACCGAAGGAAACGAAGCCGGAGAAGGTTTGGGATTATTGCTTGCAAAAAATATTATGGACGCTCATGAAGGTACAATCAGTTTTGAAAGTTCTGCTGATGGAACAACTTTTATTATAAGTCTTCCTGTAGTTACCGATTCCGATGAAGACTAATCTTTTTTACATTTCTTATTTCTGCTTAAAGAAATAATTAATTATTATGGATTACGATCTTGTGACAATCCTGGGTCCTACTGCAACCGGCAAAACACAAATTGCTGCACAACTCGCATCTGAATTTAACGGCGAAATTATTTCTGCAGATTCCAGGCAGGTTTACAGGGGAATGGATATTGGAACCGGCAAAGACCTTGAAGAATATGAAAACAGGAATATTGCCTTCTACTTAATTGATATTGCTGATCCAACTGAAGAATATAATCTTTTCAGGTTTAGAAATGATTTTATAAAAGCTCACCGGGAAATTAAGAATAGAAACAAACTTCCTTTCCTTACTGGCGGTACAGGTATGTACCTTAGTTCTGTTTTGCAGAATTACCATCTTCCCGAAGTTAACTACTTAGAGAAAGAGTATGAATCATTAAAGATATTACCTGTGAAGGAGTTAAAAGAAATATTAATAAATTTGGGTCCAAAGCTTCATAACACTACTGATCTTGTTCATAAGGAGAGGATTATTACTGCCATTCTTGTAGAAAAAGCACATAAGAAATGTGAGGCGGTTTGTAAAAAAATATCTTCACTGACTATCGGAATAAAATCAGACCGGGAAGAAATAAAAAGAAGAATAACCGAAAGATTAAAAAAACGGCTTAATGAAGGAATGATTGAAGAAGTAAAAAAATTATTAGGTTACGGAATTAAGCATGATAAACTAAAATTCTTTGGACTTGAGTATAAGTACATATCTCTCTACCTGGAAACGAAAATTGACTACGAACAGATGTTCCAGGAATTAAACCGGGCAATTCACAAATTTGCAAAAAGACAAATTACCTGGTTTAGAAAAATGGAAAGAGAAGGTGTTGAAATTAATTGGTTTGATGCAATGGATTACACCAAAGTAAAGAATTTTGTTGCACTAAAGCTGGGTAACAATGCCACCTTATCCTGAACTTGTTGAAGCTTACCTTAAAAGAATATCTCCCAACTCACGGAAGCTTGAATGGATTGAAAAAAAAGGGATCAGCAATATTATTGTTATACCAGCTATTGCTGAATTTGAAAACCTGGAAACTTTACTAACCTCACTTGTTAATAATAAGCCGGATTATTTTTCCAGTACCCTTGTAATTCTTGTGATCAACAATAAACCAACTGACAGTAAGGAAGTTAAAGAATCTAATAAAAAAAGTTTAAAGTTACTTCGCTCTATAATACAGCAAAAAGATAATAACAATCCGTTAGTGCGAAAAGTAATAGATTCGTGCTTGAATATTGCTTTAATTGATACATCGTCGAAAGGAAAAGAGTTAAGCGGAAAGCATGGCGGAGTTGGGCTTGCAAGAAAAACCGGTTTGGATCTTGCTCTTACTGTGTTCGATTATTCAATTGAAAAAAAGAAAATAATGATTTGGCTTGATGCAGATTGTAAAGTTGATAAGAATTATCTCAACAAAGTTGTTGATGAGTTTAATAATAAAAACCTGTTTGCCGCAACCGTTAATTTCTCCCACGATATTTCGGGAACGGATGAACTAACAGAAGCAATAATCCCTTATGAAATATTCTTAAGATACTATGTTATAGGTTTAAAGTATGCAAAGTCGCCTTATGCATTTCACACAATCGGTTCTACAATTGCTATTGATCATAATGCATATATTAAAACAGGGGGGATGAATAAGAAAAAAGCGGGTGAAGATTTTTACTTTCTTCAGAAAGTGGTAAAAAATTATGAAATTAATAAAGTTATTTCAACAACAGTTTACCCATCTTCAAGGCATTCCTGGCGTGTTCCCTTCGGAACAGGGAGAAGCATCACAAGGTTTTTATCGAATAATAGAAACGAATACCTGTTAAATGATCCGTTTGTTTTTGATGTTTTAAAAGAGTGGCTGATATTATTTAACAGTAATAATTTTAATGATACAAAACACCTGATGGACGAAGCTGGTAAGATTAACAAAGAGTTGAAAACTTTTTTAATACAAAGGCAATTTCCTGAACAATGGGATAGGATATTAAAGAATAGTAAAAACAGCAAGCAACTCCAATATCAAAAGCAAAATTGGTTTGATGGATTTAAAACCATGAAATTAGTTCATCATCTTAGAGACAGTGCATACCCGGTAATAAATATGTTTGATGCAGTTGATCAATTATTTTTAAAAATAGGAGCAAATGTCATCAAAAAAAGAAAAAAAGAAAGTGTCCCGGGTTTGGATTTGCAAAGAGAATATCTTTATAAATTAAGAGAGATTGACAACAAGTAAATATGCCATTTGCATTTATAAAACTTTCTCTGCTATTTTAAACCTGGTTATGATTATAAAAACTAAAATTGATGAGATAGAAAATTACCTGGTCGATGCTTCCAACACAAAGGGTTTCTGCGATTCAGTCTGCTTTCCGGAAACTGTTGAAGATATTGTTCAGGTTTTAAAAGAGGCAAACCTAAAAAACATTCCTGTAACAGTAAGCGGAAACAGAACGGGTGTAACCGGCGCAGGGGTACCAGCAGGTGGAATTGTAATATCAACGGAGAAGCTAAACAAAGTGATTGATGTTGATGAACAAAACCGCTGTGCTGTTGTGCAACCCGGCATACTTCTTTCCGATCTGGAAGAGGCAGTAAAGGAAAAAAATCTTTTCTATCCTCCCGATCCAACTGAAAAAAGCTGCTTTATAGGAGGAAATGTTGCAACAAACGCTTCCGGGGCAAGAACATTTAAATACGGATCAACAAGAGATTATATCCTGGGATTGGAAATTGTATTACCTGACGGCGAACTTTTAACCCTTAAGAGAAATGAAATTTTTGCCAAGGATTTTTACTCAACTCTTAAAACTGCAGCAGGAAAAATAATTAAGCTTGAACTGCCTGATTACAAAATGCCGCCCACAAAAAATGCTGCGGGTTATTACTGTAAAAAGAGTATGGATGTTGTGGATTTGTTTATTGGCTCTGAAGGAACGCTTGGGATTGTTACCAAAATCAAGTTAAAGCTGCTTTCATTACCTTTAAATGAAATTTCGTGCATACTTTTTTTTAATTCTGAAAAAAATGCTTTACAGTTTTCAACTGAAGCAAGAAATGAATCTTTCCAAAGTCGCAAACTAAATTCCGCCAATACAATTGATGCAACGGCATTAGAATTATTTGATGGCAATTCGCTAAATTTTTTGAGAGATGAGTTTTCTAATATTCCTGCTAATGCAAAAGCAGCGATCTGGTTTGAGCAGCACTGCAATAGTGATGAAGAAGCTTTGCTTGAAAAATGGATAAACCTGTTTTTAAAATATGACGGCAAAGAATATGAAGCATGGTTTGCAATGACTGAAAAGGATAAAGAACAAATCATTAATTTCAGACATGCAATTTCTGTAAACGTTAATGAATATATAACCAAAAATAATTTCCGTAAACTTGGAACTGATGCTGCAGTGCCTGATGATAAGTTTATTGACTTTTATTATGCAATAAAAAATGAAGTGGAAAAGGAAAAGTTAAATTATGTAATTTATGGTCACGCCGGAAACTCACACCTTCATCTTAACATGCTGCCAAAAACAGAAGAAGAGTTTGAGAAGGGCAAATTACTCTACAAAACTATTTGTAACAGGGCGATTAAACTTGGCGGTACTTTTTCTGCAGAGCATGGAGTTGGCAAAAATAAAAGAGAATTTCTTTTGGAGATGTACGGCGAAGAGAAGGTTAACAAGATGAGGCTCCTTAAAAAGGCACTCGATCCGAATTATATTTTAGGTGTTGGAAATATTTTTGAAAGAGATTAATCCTCAATTAACAAAAAGCCAGCTTACTTAACTACTTTATTATTTTGTAAGTTGTTCCCTCTTTCGAATCTTTCACTTCAACACCAAGAGCTTTTAACTCATCTCTTATATTATCTGCAAGCGCATAATTCTTTTCATTTTTTGCTGTGGTTCTCTCTTCAATCTTTTGTTCGATATAATTGATGTCGATATCTTCACTTAAAGATTTATCCTCAACATCAAAATTCATTATTCCAAGAACACCAACTGCTGTTCTATTCAGGAATAATTTTACGCTTTTAAAAAAATCAATATTAAGTTTTTTATGTTCTGCAATTGTTTTGTTCACCTCTTTAACAAAATCAAAGATGACTGCAACTGCAAGCGATGTGTTAAGATCATTATCCATCGCCTCAGCAAATTTTGTTTCGAATAAGTCGAATTCGAAGTCCGCTTCTATCCCGTTTGCTTTATTTTTCTTTAATTCCTGCAAAACTATATCAACAAGGTTTCTTAACTTTTCCAATCCCTTTTCAGCCGCGTCAAGTAGGTCATCACTAAAATCTACAGGACCCCTGTAATATGCCTGGGAGAAAAATAATCTTATTGCTTCTGCAGAATATTTACCGAGTACATCCCGGGCAGTAAAAAAATTGCCAAGCGATTTTGACATTTTCTCTTTATTAATATTAAGGAAGCCGAAATGTATCCAGTGCTTAACAAACTGTTTGCCGTTTGCAGCTTCGCTTTGTGCAATTTCGTTTTCGTGATGAGGGAAAATTAAATCGTTGCCGCCGGCGTGTATATCAAAAGTCTCGCTAAGATGCCTGCAGCTCATCGCAGAGCACTCAATGTGCCAGCCGGGTCTTCCATTTCCCCATTCGCTTTCCCAGTAAGGTTCTCCTTCTTTGGCTTTTTTCCATAAAGCAAAATCGAGTGGATTCTTCTTCTCTACATTTATCTCAACCCTGGCACCGGCTTCCAGATCATCTATATTTTTACCGCTAAGCTTTCCGTAAGTCTTGAATTTTTTTACATCGTAAAAAACATTCCCATCAATATTATATGCGGTGCCCTTATCCACCAGCTTTTTAATCATCGCTTTAATATCATCAATATGCGCGGTAGCTTTTGGATACAGATCGGCTGCTTTTATTTTAAGGCGTTTGATATCCTCTAAGAAAGCATCTGTATACTTCTTTGTTACTTCATCAGTTGAAATTTTCTCTTCGTTGGATTTTTTAATTATTTTATCATCAATATCGGTAAGATTCATTATAAACTTTACTTTATAACCCTTATACTCCAAATATCTTCTTATAATATCTGCCATAATAAAAGTCCTGGCATTACCAATATGGAAGAAATCATAAACTGTTGGTCCGCATATATAAAATTTA
>JAZGGS010000012.1:0-4657 GCA_036480595.1 Ignavibacteriaceae bacterium | reverse complement strand
ATTTGTTAGAGATACGTTGTTTTGCATTAAAATAAAACTGATTCTGCACATAGAATTTCTCTCATCTATTTATTAAATTTTAACAGGATTTTCAGATATTTAATAAATATTCAAATAATATCAGGAGTAAAGATGAAAAAAATCACTATTGCGATGATTATAATATTTGCCGTAATGCTCTCATCCACAGCTAACGCACAGCTTTTTAGTTTTGGTGTTGGCGGCGGATTAACGAATGTAGTCGGTTCGGAAGATTACACCAATAACATTTCAGAAGAAGGGCTTGGATATTCCACCGAGTGGAACGGCGGGGTAATTGTAAAAATTGGCTTGCCGCTTATACCAATAACACCCAGAGCATTCCTTTTATATCATACCTTAAATGGCAGCGAAAATTTTGTTGAATTGTTAGGAAAAGGAACTTCTATTAACTCTACAGAGATAGAAAACTCACAATCTATCTTGTCTGTCGGGTTAGGTGTACAGTATGGATTCATTCCTATCCCGGTTGGTGTTGATCCTTACCTCGCAATTGATTTAATATATAATAACTTTGGAGAATTTATACGAACAATTCTAGGAAATGAAGAAACATTCGATGGTTTTTCCAGGTTTGGTTTAGGATTAGGAGTTGGTGCAGAGATTTCGCTGATACCTGTGTTAAATCTTGATGTTCTAGTTAGCTACCAGATGATGAACCTGGTTGGCAAGGAAGAGGGAGAATCTTCACTCAGTACAATAACATTAGATGCGTTCTTGCTCTTCAGCTTTTTATAAAATTAAAAAGGGAGTGTGAAAATTTTACGCTCCCTTACTTTTCCGATATTTATTAAATACTTTCTTTCCAAAAGCTGCTAAGCTCTTCTTGCCTAAAAGTGAAATATTCTCAATAACTTGTTCTATATCTTTAGCGGTTGCACCAAGTCTTAATGCGCCATTAATATGTGAATAAAGCTGATCTTCAAAATTAAGTGCAGTTAAAACGGAAACAATGCATAGTTCCCGCTCTTTAAGTGAAAGCCCTTCCCTGCCAAGAACTTTTCCATAACCCTCCAAAACCAGCCACTTAGAGAGTTCGGGAGAAAAACTATTTACGTTGGCAATTAGTTTATTGTATTTTTTTCCATAAATAGTTTTGCAGTTTTTTTCTCCCCTCGTTCTAAAGTGATAAAGGTTCATATCATCAGCCGAGGTCTTTGCTCTAAAACGAACGTGTTTATTAAGAATCTTTAAAGAGATAATTGCTGATGGATAACCCACAAATAAATAATTTTGTAGTAGTGCTTCGTATAATTTTGTGTTGGAAATCCTTTTTATCTTGGCAAGCAGAATTAATTCCTCTAGAATATTATCAAGTCTTAAAACTGCCGCCGCACAAATTAAGGAAAGCAAATATTTTTTTTCAAGATTTTTTACAATCTCCAGGTTCATCACTTTTAACTTTAGTTAGAAAATGTTAGGGCATAAAAAAACCCTCGCATAACGAGGGTTTTAAAGCTAACAAATTAAAATTTAATTTAACAAGGTAAGTTCGTATTCCGCATTGTCTTTATAGGTAACATCCGATTTAGCTTTATTAAACATTTCTTTTGCTTTATCGGTATTGCCTTTCCCTTTGTATGAAATTCCCATGTAATAATATGGTCCGCCCTTTGTAATTTTAGAACGATGTTTTAAAGCATTTTCAGAAGCAGCAATTGAATTATCCCACTGGGCTAATTCTGAATACAACTTGGCTAACTTTAGGTATGCAGAATCGTAATGACTGTTCTCAACTGCTTTTTTGAAGTTCTCAATAGCTTTAGTTGGATTACCATTCTTAATATCTTTATCACCTAATTTAGTATAAGCAAGTGAAAGATTCTTTTTAACTTTTTTCTTTGTTTTTTCCTTTGAGGTAAGTGTAAGTACTTTTCCAAAATTTGTTATTGCGTTATTGTAATCACCCATCGAAAAATAAACTCCACCCAGAGCATTGTAACCGCCGGCAAATTCTTTATTGAAAGTAATGCATTCTTCAAATGAAGTTTTAGCGCCTGCAAGATCGCGTGATTTTTTAAGAGCAACTCCTCTCTGGTAATAAGTTCTATAATCTTTTTCTATTCCCAGAGCTTGATCATACTTATCAACTGCACCATTGTAGTTACCGGCTTTCAGCAGACTGTTTCCTTCATTGTAAAGTTTTCCGGCATCCGGGTTCATATCCTGTGCGAAGACAGAAAATGTAAAAAGAAAAACCAGGCCGAAAAAAATTATTGAGAGTCTTTTCATTGTTCATCCTCTTTTTATTTATATTAATAAAACTGCTTGTGCGGAAGACGGGACTTGAACCCGTACACCAATTAAGGCACTACCCCCTCAAGATAGCGTGTCTACCAAATTCCACCACTTCCGCTAAATTAAGGGATAAAAATATATGTCACACACTTCAAAATCAACACTTATTATTGGTAGTGAAAAATAATGAGGGAAAAGTTGAGCGGTTTACTCTAAATTTTTCTTTCTTTTATCCTTAAATAGTGCTCTTCTGAGTTCTTCCCTGAATTTCCGTTCAAACAGAACCATTTTTGCTATTTGTTTATAGGATAAAATATCAGTAAGTGAATTTATAAAATCTGCCTTATTTTTATCTAATTTTTGATGCATGAGATTCAATTCCTCTATTGCAGCTTTTAATTCTTCATCCTGCACATTATCGCTGTTTACCATCTTCTCCATCTTATCTAATTTTTCATCAATAGCTTTATGAATCTTATCCATTTCTCTCTCAAACTCGCTCCTGCGCGAAAAGAATCTCAGGGTAGTTTCCTCATCCATTTCCAGCGTTTCTATCAATTTAATCTTTTCCAGCTGTTCAATTTTATCCGGCACTTGGTGTTTCCTGTCCTGTTTTCTTTGGGCATTTAAAGTTACAGAAACTGAAACAATGATTATTAATAAAAGGAATAACTTTTTCATAAGTTTACCTCGCTGCTAAAATTTTTATTTATCAATTCGTTGTATATCTCTTCTTTCTCTGTTTCCGGAATATCAGAAAGAAAATTATTTATTCCAAAATCAGATATGATCGCTAACTTAGTTTCGTACGTTGAAACATAAATAATATTTTCCAAATCATCTTCCTCAAAATTATAAAGATCTTCATCAAACAGTTCAGTTTCATCCCCTTCAACCAGGTAATCAATCATTTCATCAAGTTCTGTATCTGTCATATTATCCGCAAGTTCTTCAATGGTTATAATTTGTTCGGATGACGAAATGAACAGCGACTGGAAAATAAAATATCCTGCAACAAATAGTAAAATAAAAGCAGCCGCATAGCCAAGCTTCCTGAATGGGTTTATAGTTTCTCTTTGCCCTAACTTTTCTCTAATAGCAGGAACTAAGTTAGTAAAATACATACTTTCTGTTTCAAACAATTTTTGCTCATCAAACGCGGTAAGAACTTTTTTATACGCAGCCAGTTCATTCCGCAGAGTTTCGGAGCGAGAAAGATCTTTTTCAAATAAAGCTTTCTCTTCTTCCTCTAATTCACCGTCCAGGTATTTTATAATTCTTTCATCATTTTTCATAGTGCTGCATCAATTTTTTTATTTTTTTAAATGCATGATGGTAATTGGCTTTAAGAGTTCCTACGCTTCTGCCGGTAATTTTCGCAATCTCTTCATAGTTCAGTCCTTCAAAATTCCTGAGTAAAAAAACTTCGCGTTGTTTTGCCGGTATTTCTTTTAGCAATATTTGCATCTGCTCAAATTTTTCCTTCTCTTCCAGTTTCGTAAAAATATCGTTATTAGCTTCTCCTGTTTCACTCCATTGATCCAATGATATTAATCGCTGTATATGCCTTTTCTTTATAAGATTTAAACTGCGTGTAGAAGTAATCCGGAAAATCCATGTATAAAGCGATGATTGAAATTTAAAAGTATTCAGTTTATTAAACATCACCAAAAGAACGTGCTGCACAATTTCATCCGCATCCAGATGATTGCCAGTCATTCGCCTTGCATGCCAGTATATTTTTTCCTGGTAACGCCTTGCAAGAACATTAAAGGCACTAGCACTACCGTCAATGAACTCCTTTATAAGATCATAATCGCTTTTATCAGACGTCATACTTTATTCATTTCTACATTATTGGACAACTGATTGGTAAAACAGGTTTAAATATAATCTTTTAAACCAATACTGAAACATGAATGTCTATTATGCAAATCTTTTCAAATAAATTAATAGGAGAAAAAAATGAAACGGACCTTAATTATAACAACTCTTTTATCTTTCTTAATAGTTATTGCAGGAGCATTTACTCTTGCACAGAAACAAAGAGAAAATAGAAAAGATAACGTGCGCGGAAAAATGATAGAAAAGTTAAATTTGACTGATCAGCAGCAAACCCAAATTGAAGAATTTCGCTTTGCCCATAAGAAGAAAATGATTGACTTAAGAGCAGATGTTGAAAAGAAGAAACTCGGGTTAAAGGAATTACAAAGCAGTGCCAACTTTTCCAGAGACGACTATATTACAAAGGTTGGGGAGATAATTTCGGCTGAGAATATAATCAAATTGGAAAAGGCAAATCAACGTATGGATGTTTATGAATTGCTAGATGCTGAGCAGCAGAAGACCTGGAATAAAATGAAACCAATGAGAGACGGCA
>JAZGGS010000011.1:0-5410 GCA_036480595.1 Ignavibacteriaceae bacterium | reverse complement strand
TTGATTACCTGAGAAAAAACCAGTTGAACTTTCAGAGAGAAATGCCGATTGATAATGAGAATGAAAATTATTTTGAAGATAAAAGTAATGAAGGAAACCCGGCTAACGTTGCTCATAAAAAAATGATAGGCACAAAGATAAAGTCGGCTATAGAAAGTCTTCCTGAGAAACTTAAAAGTCCGTTCGTTCTCTACGAGCTGCAAGGATTTAAGTATAAAGAGATAGGTAAAATTTTGGGTATTCCATTGAACACAGTAAAAGTAACCTTGCTCCGTGCAAGAAAACATTTACAAAAAGAATTAAAAGAATATAAGCATGATTAATTCAGATAACATAAATTCAAAATTAATTGAAAAGATTATAAATGTTGCCTACGGCGATGCAAGCATAACCGGGAGAATGATTGTATACTGGAAGGCATCCCGTAATGATGAGGTTAGGAGAGTTTTGGAAGAATACAAAACTACAGCAAACTCTGTTCATAATATAAAAAAGGAAGAACTTCCTGAATTTGTAATTGATACCGTCCGCAGAAGGATAGAGTTTGAGAATGAATCTGAAAGCTTAATGTCAAAAATATATTTTGCCCTCTTTACCAAGCCGGTTTTTTCTGCTGCGGTTGTTAGCATATTTGTGCTGGCAATAATAGCGATGTTCCTCCTAAGGCAGCCAGCCACCATACAAAAATTTAGCAAAGCAGAAATTGAACTTGCGCAACAGCAGCTTGGGGAATCAATTGCAATTGTAAATAAAGTGTTTAATAAAGCAGAACAAAAGCTTGATAAGGAAATTATAAACGAACGTGTAAGTAAACAACTAAACAAAGGTCTTAACCTTGTAAACGAATACCTAATAGGAGGATAAAATGAAAACAATTAAACATATACCAATGCTGCTGCTTTTTTCCTTTGCATTATTTGCACAAAGCAGCGATCTGAAAAATGAACCGGGCTACGTTGATTTTGGTGATTTTTCAGCTTTCGAAAGTTCAACCGGCGTTACTGAAGTTATTCTTGAGGAAGATCTTCTTTCTATGCTCGCACAGATATCAAGTGAAGAGGACCCGAATATTATGGCAATCCTGAACGGACTTAAGCTAGTTAAAGCACATGTGTTTGAAGTAAGCGAAGAGAACCAGGATGAGTTGAAAAGCAGGATTGACAAAATAGATTCCAGGCTTACCGGCAGTAACTGGAAAAGAATAGTACGCACCCGCAGCGCCGAAGAAATCGCAAACGTTTATATTAAACAGAACAGCAGCAAGCAGATTGTAGGTCTGGCTGTTACTACGCTTGAGTCGGATGGCGAAGCAGCTTTTGTTAACATTGTTGGAACAATTGACCTCGCAACAATCGGCAAGCTTGGCAACAAGTTCAACATTCCTCATCTTGAGGGAGTTGGGAAACATAATGGTGACTCCGATGAAGACTAAATCAATAATTTTAGTGGTTGCCATTTTATTGTTTCTTGTTACACTAACCGGGTGCATTGGTGTTAACCGGCAGTTTTCTGAAGTAAAGAATAAAATTATGGGCGAGCTTGGAGACGATTATAAAACCGAGTTCCAGTTTTCCGTAGGTTCTGCATTAATTCATGTATCAAGCTGGTTTGTAGATCTTGCTGCAGATGAGGAATATGTTGATGATATGATGCGTGAAATTTCGAGTGTGCAGGTTGGTATTTATAACAAGATTGACGGTGCCAATCACAAAGCCGATTTAAGTACACTTAATTCAATTGATGAAGAGATGCGCAGTAATGGATGGAAATATATTGTACGCACAATTGAAAGCGATGAATTAACAATCATCTACATTAGCGCCGATCCCGAAGAGCTTTTAGAGAAAATGTTTGTAATTAATTTAAACGATGAGGAGCTTGTAATAGTAGAAGTTAACGGCGATCTGAAAAAAGTGATCTCTTATGTAATTGAAGAGAGAAGCTTTAACTTAAAAATGTAATATAAGATTCTTTGCAAATTCTCTGCGCACCTTGCGAGGAAATATTTCACGCTGAGTGCGCAAAGTTTTTTCACAGAGATTTATAAATTATTAAAACCCGCCCCCTTCAATATTTTTTTCAATTACTTCACCATACCTTTTAACTTTGCTTTTTAACAGGTTTAGAGCTTTTCTTGTAATATTCATAATAATACCGTCAATTAACTGACGGAATTCACGTTAATTGAGTCAGTTAACCAACCGAAATTAAGATATATTTTCAGGATTTATAAATCAGAAGGGCAGATTAGGAAAGAAGACTACTGAAGACAGGTAACCTTGCATTTGGAATTGAATGATCTTCGAGAACAATTATCCTCATCCCGTTTTCAAGAGTGAATGCCTGCCCGCTGCCAGGCGTGGTTTGAATGTCTTCGACTTTTGTCACGGCTGGGCTTTACCCAGACGGATTTGTTTTGGGGAGAATGGTTATTGTAAAAAGAAAAATGATAATTAATTTTTTCATAATACAATCCGAAAGTTTTTGTGTGCTGTTAACAATTTACATTTTTCATCCACCACCTGTTGCCCCAAATACAAACCTGTAACAAGTAGTTTTTTCAAATAAAAAGCTTATCGCTCTTTATAATTTCCCCGAGAGATCTTATAAATCCCCTGCCGATAAATATTGTGAGGTTGTTCTCAAAAGGTATTGCATATTTTGTTTTATGCACTCCTGCTGGGTCATTCCTTCACTGAGAGAAGTACGCACATAAATATTTTCTGCTCAACTATCCAGGATCGTGACTCGTGATAATCTCCCCCCAAAATTCATAAATGTGCATTTAATCAAACCAATACTCCTTTCATCCCAAATTCGTTTTAAAAAACACTCTTTTAACTTAATTTCACAACAAAAAAAATAACTAATACGGGTAATCTACAATGAAAAAATTCTTACTAATATTCTCTTTCCTATATTTTGTCAGCGGCAATACCCAAACAATCACCGGTGGCTCACCTGTCCAGGTAACCTACGAAGTTAATCTAACAAACTACCAGGATGATTTGTTTCACGTAACAGTACATACAGACGGTCTTACCACGGAAAATAACATTTACAATTTGCCGGCTACTGTACCAGGTACATACTCGAATTTGAACTTCGGAAGGTTTGTAAAATCATTTAAAGCTTACGATAAAGATGGAAATGAACTTCAAACGGAAAAAATTTCTACAAACCAATGGCGGATTGCCAATGCTGATAAACTGGCAATGTTAGATTATGATATCGAAGATACTTTTGATGCGGAAATTGAGGACAATAAAGTAATCCCAATGGCTGGCACGGGTATTAACGATGAGTTTATTGTCCTAAACACATTTGCTGTGCTGGGATATTTTGAGGGGCTTCAAGCAAATCCTGTTAAGGTAAAACTAGATTACAAATCAGATTGGACAGTCGGCACATCATTAACCATTGATGAGAACGGTTACTACACCGCAGAAACTTATGATCATCTTGCAGACTCGCCAATATTGATGGGAGAGCTTACTTCCGCAAGCACAACTGTGAATGATATTAAAGTTGGAGTCTATGTTTATTCACCTGATACAACAATTAATGCAGATAAGATTATGGATATTGTTGAAGACCTTTTGCAATCATCATCTGAATTTATTGGTTATTCGCCGGTTACGCATTACAATTTTCTAATGTGCTTTTTGGATCAGGAATCATTTATCGCCAATGGTTTTATGGGTGCAGGCGCGCTGGAACATTCCTACAGTTCCTTTTACGTTTATCCTAGCTTTGGAAATTATATTAATGGAGTCCAAAGTACTATGGCACACGAATTTTTGCATATTCTTACTCCATTAAACCTTCATAGCAATATTATACAACCTTTTAACTTTGTTATACCAACAGCTTCGCAACATATCTGGCTTTATGAAGGGGTTACTGAATGGAGTTCCGATATTATGCAGTTCCGTGACGGACTTATAACTATTGGGGAATATTTAGACAGGTTTTCAGAAAAAATTAATGTGAGCGATAGGTTTAGTAAGGATTTAAGTTTAACAGATTTAAGCCTGGGAGTTTATTCAGAAACAATAACTATGGAGTTTCTAAACTTTTATAATAAGGGAGCAGTTACAGCAGCTTTTCTCGATATAAAATTACTGGAACTATCCGATGGCAAATTTGGATTAAGAGAAGTGTTTTTAGATTTTCTTGAAAAGTACGGTAAATACAAACCGTTTCCGGAAGATGAATTCTTCGAAATATTTGTAACAAACACTTTCCCTGAGATTGAACAATTCATTAATGATTACATAAAGGGCACTGAACCTTTACCGTATGAGGATTATATGGCTAAGCTGGGTTACAAACACATTGCTGAAAGACCTTCTGAAGATACGCGTCCATCGCTTGGTCTGCAGATGGGTATGAATGATAAACAAGAGCTTATAATTCTTGGAATGAGCGAAGCTGCTGCCGAAGCTGGACTTCAGGAAGGAGACGTTCCATTAATGATACTTGGAACAGAGGTAAATATGTCAACTGCACGTGAAATTTTCGGAAAGCTTCATTCCATGAATGTAGGTGAGCCGGTAGATATTGTTGTGCGGCGGGGTACTGAAGAAATTGAAGTAAATGTAATTCTGAGGCAAAGAATGGATAGACATATCTTTGAGGAGATGGAAGAACTAACTGCTGAGCAAATTAAATTTAGAGAGGCCTGGTCTAAGAACTTGTAGCCCTTTGTTTTGAACGGATTGCTTTAACTTTCATTTGCACAAACACTGCACCTGTTGCAGCAACAGCCATCCCGATAATTTCCTGCAAGGTTATTGCTTCACCAAGAAATAGCCAGGCAAGTATTGCAATTTGTATCAATATAATTCAATGAACTTACCCCTGCTTTTTTCTCTTTTTTAGAAGACCGAACAGTATTAACTTTAATCCCATTATAATTTAGTATTTAAAAGGTCATTAAAGGGAAGAAAAAATGAAAAAACCAATTATCTTATTCATAATACCATTTATAGTATTATTAATTACTTCTTGCAATACAACTGATGATCCGGTTACAACTGATCCGGGAAGTATTTATGTAACATCTAATCCGGCAGGAGCACAAATCTGGATAGATGGAGTGAACACATCGCAGGTAACGCCGGATACAATTAAAAATCTGGATGAAGGTGTATATAACGTAACACTAAAGTTAGCGGATTATAATGATGCTACTTTTTCAGTAAGTGTAACATCTGGACAAACGATTGATTTAACTAATGTTGTCCTTGTTTCGAATTTAATGAAAACTCTGTATGGTCCTGTAAAGATATATGAATCATTTGGCACAACATCATCAGAACCAAGTGGCTTGGATCTTTCAAGCGGAAATGCCTGGGGAGTTAGCTCTGATTCAAGCGGTCTGGTAGATATTTATTATTTCAGTGAT
>JAZGGS010000010.1:0-5610 GCA_036480595.1 Ignavibacteriaceae bacterium | reverse complement strand
CCGAAACTGTTCATTACTCTGTTTACGATTCCTTTGGTAATACAGTAAGCACAACTACCACAATAAATTCTTCTTTCGGTTCCAAGATAGTTGTTGATGGTGCAGGTTTTTTGCTTAACAACGAGATGGATGACTTTAGCGGAAAGCCCGGGGTGCAAAATCAGTTTGGACTGCTTGGCACGAAAGCAAACTCAATCGAGCCGGAAAAGAGAATGCTTAGCTCTATGACTCCAACAATTATTTTAAAAGATGGAGAACCGCACATCATTATTGGCTCACCCGGTGGTGCCAAAATTATAACTGCTGTGTTGCAGGTAATCTTAAACTGCATCGATTTTGATATGAACATACGCGAAGCAGTTGAAAAGCCGAGAATACATCACCAGTGGCTGCCCGATTCAATTTATTATGAAGAAAAAGCGTTAACTGAAGATCTGAAAAAAGAACTAATTGAAATGGGATATTCATTTAGTGATTATGGAGCAGCGTTACACATAATTGGAATTACAGAAGGAATAATGATAGACCGGGAAAATAAAATTATTTACGGTGCCTCCGACCCCCGCGGCGGCGGGCTTGCTGTGGGTTATTAATAATTTGTAAAACGAGAAAACAGTGCGAGGGTGTAATCTGTATTTCTGATCCCTGGTAAAATGATGCATAAGAAAAAAGTGTTTGATAAATATCTTGATCTTCTCGGTGTAGAAGCATCATCTCCATCGTTTGAATTTCTATGCAGAATTGTGCGGGCACACCTGTTAAGAATTCCTTTTGAAAATGTATCCAAGCTGGTTTATAAAAAACAGGGGGCGGATAACATACCCGGTCTTCTTACCTATCTGGAGGGGATTGAAAAATATAACTTCGGCGGAACGTGCTATGCAAATAACTACTACCTAAACCTGCTTCTTAATCACCTTGGTTTTGATGTTAAGCTTTGCGGTGCTGATATGAAAAACCCTGATGTACACATTATAAACATTGTAGCAGTTGAAGGGCGTGAATATATTGTTGACGGCGGATACGCAGCACCTTTTCTGAAACCGCTGCCGAGATTTCTAACCGGCGATTATGTTCTTAATCTTGGTCCTGAGAAATTCATTCTTAAACCGCAGGATAAAAACGGGTTATCAAAACTTGAGCATTATTATAATGGTGAATTTAAACACTGGTACACCGCAAAACCGAAACCGCGCAGTATTGAAGATTTCCGCAGAGTGATTAAAGACTCTTATTCAAATGATGCAATGTTTATGAACATTTTTCGTATTACGCGTTTTACAGTCAGCGGCTCGCTTGTTTTAAGAAACCTGCAGCTTACGGAAACAATCGGTTTGCTTACTACTACAATTGAAGTACCGCGAAATGACATTCCCGGTATTGTTGAAACAAAATTTTTAATGCCGGCTGCTGTTGCAGAAGAAGCTTTCGGTACTCTCAAAGAATTAAAAGACACTTTCGATTAATAATTATTTTGCATTTTCATCTCTGATTCGCAAACTTTACAACAATAAATTTTATTCAATTTTCCTTTTGTCTTTAGAACCGCCAATGAAATTAATCTTTTCTGTTCTCTTTTGTTCTTTACTGCCCGCATTACTTCTTTGTCAGACAAAAATTTCGGGAAAGGTTATTGATAACTCTAAACAACCGTTGCCCGGGGCTAATGTTTTTATAAAGGATTCTTATGACGGCGTTTCTTCAAAGGAAGACGGATCATTCTCATTTACCACTGAAGAAGAGGGGAACGCATTTCTTGTTGTGAGTTTTGTTGGATACCAGACTAAGGAAGAAAGTATCCAGCTAACAGGAAACGATATTAATATCGAAATTATACTTGAAGAAGAAGCGAGGGAGCTTGGTGCGGTTGTAATCTCGGCAGGATCATTTGAAGCAAGTGATGAAAACAAAGCTGTGATCCTAAGACCGCTCGATATAGTAACAACCGGCGCGGATGCGGATATTTACAGCGCACTGGAAACTCTGCCCGGCACACAGCAAATTGGAGAAACGGAAGGACTTTTTGTTCGCGGAGGATCGGCTGCTGAAACAGTTACAATTATTGACGAGATGGTTGTTCAGAAACCTTTTTACTCAAGTGTGCCGGATATTCCTTCCCGCGGAAGGTTCTCACCTTTTTTATTTAAAGGGATTATGTTCAGCACGGGCGGATACTCTGCAAAATACGGTCAGGCACTTTCTTCAGCGCTTATACTTAACTCGCAAGATCTTGCAGACCAAACTCTAACCGCAATTAATTTAATGATCTTAGGACTCGGTGGTGCACACGTGCAAAGATGGGAAAATTCATCTTTTGCGTTCGAGGGCGGATACTATAACCTCGGACCATATTTTAATATGGTTGAACAAAGACAGGAATGGGATACAGCGCCCATTGGTTTGGAAGGATCGATAAACTACAGGCTTAAAACTTCTAAAACAGGAATGCTTAAGGCATTCGGTTCATTTAACTATTCAGATCTTTCCCTGTTTATGGAAAATCTTGATGACCTTTCTGCAAAAAATTACTTTGGGCTTAGATCAGATAATTACTACTCAAATCTAAGTTACAGGGAAATACTTGGAGATGACTGGGCTTTATTCGCGGGGGCATCATTTAGTCTTGATAAAGATAAGTACGACCTAAATACGGACAAAGTTAATCAGAACGAGATATTAAACCAGGGTAGAATAGCAGTAACTAAACAGGTATTCAACAGTTCATTTATCACTTTTGGCGGTGAAGTTCAGAATATGATTTACAAAAATGTTTTTAATGAATTAAGCGCACGGCTTGATGAAGTGTATCTTGCCGGATTTTTAGAAGCCGATATCTTTTTTACTAATGATTTTGCTGCAAGAGTAGGCTTGAGAGGTGAACATTCCAAACTGCTTGGCAAATACAATTTAGCGCCCCGCATTTCCTTAGCATACCGGCTCGGAACTTTCGACCAGCTTAACTTTGCGTACGGAAAATTTTATCAGACTCCCTTTAAAGATTTTCTGATACAGACAACTGATTTTGATTATGAAAATGCTTCGCACTACATTTTTAATTACCAGTTTATAAGTGATGAAAGAACTTTCAGGATAGAGTTTTACTATAAGGATTATGATAACCTTGCCAAAGGTAACCTGTTTACTCCTCCCTTTATTCTTCCAGCTGTTCCCCTTAGTAATGATGGAGGCGGTTATGCCAAAGGTGTTGATATTTTTTGGAGAGACAGGGAAACCTTTGATATGACAGATTACTGGCTCTCCTATTCCTATCTGGATACCAAACGCGATTTTATAAACTTTCCCGGGCTTGCAACTCCAACTTTTGCAACTCCGCATACTTTTTCTGCTGTAATAAAACGCTGGGTTTCTTCTATAACCACCAGCTTTGGTTTAACCTATACCTTTGCCACAGGAAGACCTTATTACAATCCCAACAACCCGGAATACCTGGGCGATAAAACAAAAAGTTATAATAACCTTAGCATTAATTTCAGCTATCTTACAACAGTTTTTAACAATTTTACCGTTATCTTTTTCTCGGTTGATAATCTTTTGGGTTTTCAAAACATATACGGGTACAACTATTCCACCGATGGAACGGTTAGAAGACCTGTACTGCCCACGGCAACCCGTGCATTGTTTTTAGGTATGTTTATTTCAGTTGGGCAGGCAAGCCCGTTTTAATAAAAGGAGTTAATATGAAAATAATAGTAACAATAGCAATATGCTTTTTAACAGCCGCAGGCATGTACGCTGGAGACGGCAAATATGAAAAAGCAATGAGGAAAAATCTTTCAGAGATAGATTCGGCAAGGGATGTTGGCTCTATGCTGGATGTGGCAAACGGTTTTGAAAGAATTGCCTTTGCCGAAAAGGATAAATGGCTGCCTTATTATTATGCTTCATTCATGTATGTGCTTTCCAGCTTTGCTGATACAACCGCCGGCAAAAAGGATGGCTACCTTGATAAAGCAAATATCTTTATAAACATTGCAGATTCACTTGAAGAGGATGAATCTGAAATATATGTTTTAAAGGGAATGATTGCACAGGGACGCCTGCAAGTTGACCCGATGAACAGGTGGATGAAATACGGACGGGTAGCTAATACAAACTTTGAAAAAGCGATGAAGATTGATACCTTAAACCCTCGCCCTGAATATTTGCAAGGTGTTAGTTTATATTACACACCGGAACAATTCGGTGGAGGATCTGCCCCGGCAAAACGGCTGCTGGAAAAATCCCTGGAAAAGTTTAACCTGTTTGTGCCTGATAATGACTTGATGCCCAACTGGGGAAGAAAAACGGTTGAGCAGATGCTGGAACAGATAAATGAAATCCCGGAAGAGGTAAAGGAGGAATGACCTGGTAATATTTTTGTTTACAGGGTAACTACTAATTTTATTTTATTGATTAGTGGCAGGCACAATATAATCTGCGACAATACTTAAAATTGATCTTTCATGCTGATCGGCAGTTTCCCATCCCAAATTTGAATCCGCAGTGGTTACTACTATCATATTCAAATCAGGGAAGTTGATAACAAACTGACCGCCGTATCCTATTGCAAGAAAAACTTTGTAGTTTTTTATTTCCCCAAGCCACCATAGGTATCCATAATTCACATCATTCAAATCTCCCCAGCTGGCGCCATTAAAATTAGTATAGTTTGTTAATGATTCTTCAACCCACTCTGGCGGAACGATTTGTTTTCCATTCAAACTGCCGTTGTTCATATATAGGTAACCGAGTTTAGCCATATCCCGTGGTTTGAAATACATATTGTTTCCACCAAAATAATATCCTTGCGGACCTTGTTGCCAATTGCCTAATTCAATATTCAATTTTTCTAATAAATTATTTTCAGCAAATTCCCTTGTGTTTATCCCGCTGGCTTTTGTGATTATAGCAGAGAGCAGATGAGTTTGGAAAGTGTTATATGAAAAAGTGGTTCCGGGATTGTATAATAAAGGAAACTCTATTGTTGTCTTTAACCAGTTTGGGCTATTATAGATTTGTGAATAATTATATCGTTCATGCTCCATTCCTTCGCGCATCATTAACAAATGCCTGATTGTAATATCATGCTTTCTTGGATCTATAGAAGGATAAATATATTCCGGGAAGAAATCTAACATTTTTAAATTCAGGTTATCTAAGTGTCCGTCCCGTAATGCAATTCCGGTCATTGCAGAAAGAAAAGACTTGGAAACAGATTTAACATTGTGGGCGAGATCCTGACTATAGTTGTTATAATACCTTTCAGCAACTAAGTGCCCGTTCCTGATGACCAGGATACAATCAACAAAACCCCTGCTATCTCCCTGGTTAAAAGCTTGCTCAATAAGCTGGGAACTCATTCCCTGTTCTTCGGGTGTTGAGGTTGGCCAGATAAAAGAGGAAGCACCTGGCCCCGTAGGTCCTTCGCTGCAGGAAGAAAGAAAAAGAAATACAAATAAAAATATATAGCCGAATGTTTTTGCTGTTGTTTTCATCTCTGTTAGCTCTCCTTGTTGCCGGAAGTTTATTAAGAAAACTAAAAATAAAATTACACGAACAGGAAAGATTTTCAAACCAGATAATTAGTGTTTTTATCAAAATAATTGTTGA
>JAZGGS010000009.1:0-6104 GCA_036480595.1 Ignavibacteriaceae bacterium | reverse complement strand
TTTTGCTTCTTCAATAATAGAGGTTGCTATGGAAGTGGCTAATAAACCGAATTGTGCTTCATTGCGGAAAGTCTCATTCATCATATTATTGCTATTAACGCTAAGCATTGTAGTGGATAGTAACAGTAAAGCTCCTATCGTCAGCATCATTTGTCCGGTGTTCATTTTTTATCTTCCCTTTATCAAATTTATATTTGATTCTTTACAAAAGCGTGCCACTCTAATTATTCTTTGCTTTTTGAACATATTCTTAACTTCTCTTCATTAGCCGTCCAACATTGAAACATTGGAAAGTTTGATTTTTCAATATTTTTAAGGATTGTTTCATTTTGTGCTATTTTTTTGATTGAATTACCATTTTGTTGGATTTTTTTATATTTAATCACTATATTTATGAAGCTAATAGTCATACTAACAAAAATCAGAAGGAGGGATAATATGGCTTTTTCACTTAATCGTATTATGCTTATAGGAAATCTGGGTAGAGATGCTGAAACAAGGTTTACAAATAACAATGTTTCGGTTACAAATTTTTCATTAGCTACAACCCATAGTTATAAAGGGAAAGATGGGGAATGGGTTAATGAAACAACCTGGCATAATATAACAAGTTTTAATTTATCTGATTTCTTTAAAGAAAATTTAAAGAAAGGCAAAAAGTTCTACGTTGAGGGTCGACTAACCAAACGGGAATATACGGATAAAGAAGGTATCAAAAGATATTCAACCGATGTTTATACAGACAAATTGATTCCGCTTGAATCTGCTGGAGAACCAAGCGGCAAGAATAACATCGAAAGTGCTGGTGGTGTTTCTGAACCCCCTGCAGTTGAAGGAAACGATGATCTTCCATTCTAAAAGTCTTGTAAAATATCAGAAGGCAAAATAATTTTTGGAGATTGATTGGATAGTCAAACTTATTGCTTTGTTTTGTCTTCTGTTGTTTTCTGCATTTTTTTCCGGCTCCGAAGTCGCCTTGTTTTCCCTGAATATAAAAAAAATTAAAAGAGATTTTGCAAATCACCCGCTTCTTATAAATTACATTAATACTCTGCTTGATAAACCAAGACGACTTTTAGTAACCGTTTTGCTTGGTAATACTGTTGTTAATGTAGCCGCTTCAATTATAGCAGTAGCTCTTGCCCTGGAACTTGCAAAAATAATCAACACACCTTTAGAAGTAGCTTTGCTTGTACAAATTATTCTGCTTACAGTTCTTATACTTCTTATTGGAGAATTAATACCAAAAGTTTTTGCCTCAAAAAATCCTGTTAAGTTTTCCAAAATAATTGTTATTCCAATTTACTGGATAAGTGTTATTCTATATCCTATAGCCGAAATAATAACGGAACTTATTCAAGCCGCTTCAAATAAAATTAAATTTGATAGAACCAAAGAGGTTATGTCTGAAGATGAGCTTACAAAACTTGCTGAACTTGGACAGGAAAAAGGAGCTATTGAAGAGGAAGAGCAGGAAATTATAACCAGCATTATGGAGTTCAGGTCTGTTCTTGTTAGTGAGATAATGACTCCAAGGGTTGATATTGTTGCTGTTTCAAAAAATGCTGGAATTGAAACAATTATAAATACTATTACTGAATCAGGGCATAGCCGGTTGCCTTTGTATAATGAAGATCTTGATGAAATATTAGGAATCATTTATGCAAAAGATCTTCTTCCTTATCTTAAAGATAAAGGAAAAACGGAAGTGATTACTGTAAAAGATCTGGCAAGAAAACCAATGTATGCCCCGGAAACAAAACGCATAAAAGATATGCTTCACGAATTCCAGGAAAAAAAGGTGCATATTGCCATTGTTGTAGATGAATACGGCGGAACAGCAGGTTTAGTAACACTAGAGGATGTAATTGAAGAAGTTATTGGTGAAATTTGGGATGAATTTGATAGGGAAGAAGAATCCATAAATAAAATTGGGAAAGATAAATTCCTCGTTCTTGGTAAAACTTCTATAAATGATATTAATGAAACAATTGGATTCCAGCTGTTGCCTGAAACTGATGATTATGATACAATTGGCGGATTGGTTTTAAGCAATGCCTCTAACATTCCTGAAGAAGGTTATAGCTTTAAGATTGCAGATTATTGTATAACAGTTAAAAAAATTGTAAACAAGAGAATTAATAAAGTATTGGTTGAAAAGGTTTAAAGTACAAGGTGTTGATGAAGAAAGGATGTTTTATAAAATTAGTATTTATAATAACAATCTTAGTTGCTGTAGTTCTTTATATTATTCAGACTAAATTTGATGATTTTTTCTTAAATCCTGGTAAAAAACTTATAACCGAACTGATTCAAGATAATTGGGAAACTGAACTTGGTTATATTACAGGTACTGAAGAAAAAGATTCTTTAAAATCGCTACTTCATTTTTATGTAGATGGGATTAAAACTGTAAGTGAGATATCGGAAGATAAATATGAAGAGCTGCTTGAATTGCTTGAGATTACTTTTAAAGACAGCTTAATAACAAAAAAAGAACTTTCGGAATTAACAACAATAGTAAAGAGTTTAAGGAATGAAACCTCAAAGAATAACTGAAATAAAAGTTGGTTTAACTGTGTTATTCGGAATAATAGTTTTTATCTGGATATTAAGCTGGGCAAAAAATGTTTCCATTTCTTCAGGCGATGTTGAATTAAAAGTAAAATTTGAAAATGCATCCGGATTGCAAGTTGGTAACCAGGTTTCAGTAAACGGAGTTAAAGCAGGGGTGGTTAAAGATATTTATGTTGAAAATTATTATGTGGTTGTAAAGATATCGGTTAACAACAATGTGCAATTAAAGAGAGATGCAAAATTTTCGCTGCAAGTAACAGATTTAATGGGAGGCAAAAAGATTGATATTTCACCGGGTAAAGACTCTGTACCGATTAATCCTGATGAACTCCAGGTTGGAATATTCCAGGCGGATCTTGCAAGTATGATGGAAGTATTAAGCGGAATAGAAATTGACCTGAATACTATTTTGGAAGATGTAAAATCAACACTTTCTGAAATAAATTTCTTCTTAACAGATGAACAGATCAAAAAGGATATAAGAACCTCAATCACCGGGTTAAGCACTTTAACTACAAGACTTAACAAAATGCTAACCGAGAACCAGGAAAATATTAGGTCTATTACAAAAAATACAAAAGAGATTACAGAGGATACAAAGGAATTGATTTCTGATAACAGGGAGAGCATAAACAGTTCAATCGATCATCTTAATTCAATCTTACAAAGTTCTGACTCATTGGTTACTAAATTGAACTTCTTAACCAATGAGACCTTAAGCGGAGATAACAATATTGGAAAACTGCTATATGATGATTCACTTTTTATCTCTTTAACTAAAACCCTGGAACAAACCAAAGAGCTAACAAAAGTAATACTTGAGCAGCTAAAGGAAGATGGAGTTAAAATAGATGCAAATATTTTTTAACTTAACTTTGATTGACGTTGGTGTTGGAACTTCCATAAATGGCATAATGAAATTATGGTTATAGGCATAGGAATAGACATAATTGAAATTGAAAGGATAAAAGACAGCATTGAAAAATATGGTGATAGATTCCTTGATAAAATTTATACCGCTAACGAAATTAAGTATAGTTTAAATAAATTTAATAAATACCAGCACCTTGCAGCAAGATTTGCAGCCAAAGAGGCAGTTTACAAAGCTGTTGCTTCCGGCTGGAAAGAGGGAATTAGCTGGCTGGATATAGAAGTATTTAACGATCCTTCCGGAATTCCGGAAATTAAACCATCCGGAAAACTAAAAACATTCCTTTCAACTGATAAGCAATTAAAAATTTCGATGAGCCATTCGGATAATTATGTAACCTGTGTTGCAATAATTTATAAATCCGATTCGTAGTTATTTCTCACAAATATTTACTGTGAGGAGGGCAGTAAAACCACTTATCATTCCCTCACGGTACAACAGTAACATCCGATGTTGTAAATCTGGTTAAATAAAAGCATTATCTATCATAAAGCCACTCAATATTGCCTTATTATTTTTACCAATTTAAAATAAATTTAATTGTAATTATTCATATCTATTATTAGTTTTGGCGGATTCAAATAATATTCATCACAAAATGAGAAGAATATTTGATCCTTAAATACTACAATATTTTTAACTACAGTTCTATTGTACTAATCTTTATGCTTTTACTGCTGATGGTTTTAAAGCTTGTCCCCACGGAACTGTTTATGCCATTATTGTATATTAGCATTGGAATTTTAGTGTTAAGAATAATTCTAAGGATATATTTAGTTTCATACAACAAAAAATTGCAAAAAGGAGGATAAGATTTCGAACCTTCTAAACGAACAAATGGCAGACTAAATGCAAAAGTATTAATACTTAACCAAAGCTACGAACCTTTAACTGTGTGCAATACCAGGAAGGCAGTTATACTTATGTACCTGGGCAAAGCAGAATCGGTATTGAACGACGACAGTAAAGCAATCCATTCAGTTTCTATAAATTATCCCTGGCCCAGCATTATTCGGTTAAGCCGCTATATTCATGTGCCTTACAAAAAAGTTGTACTTACAAGAAAAAATATTTTAAGAAGAGACAGCTACAAATGCAGTTACTGCGGAAGAGGCGATCTTACGCTTACCATCGATCATATAGTACCAAAAGCAAGAGGCGGAATAGATTCCTGGGATAATTTGATAAGCGCCTGCACAAAATGTAATAATAAAAAAGGTGACCAGACTCCTGAAGAAGCAGATATGAATTTGCTGAGAAAACCATTTAAACCCAGCCATCTTATGTTTATTAAAAATGTGGTTGGCAAAGTTGATGAAAAATGGAAACCCTATTTATATCTTACCTGAGCTGATTTCGGTTCATTTATTTCTGAACTCAGAAAATTATTCTCATTATTCTTATCTTTGTTGATTAAATTCAAAATACAATACCAATTATGCAGAAGAAAAAAATACTTAGCGGCATGCGCCCGACAGGCAAATTACATTTGGGGCACTATGTTGGAGCTTTAGAAAACTGGGTAAAACTGCAGGATGATTACCAGAGCTATCATCTAATTGCAGATTACCACGTTCTTACAACCGATTTAAATACTTACGATATTTACCATAATTCTATCGAGATGCTCATCGATTGGCTTGCTTCAGGACTCGATCCTGTAAAAAGCCCGATGTTCAGGCAATCACAAATAAAAGAGCACACTGAGCTAAATTTAATTTTTGGAATGTTGATTACTGTAAGCCGGCTTGAAAGAAATCCTACTGTAAAAGACCAGGTAAGAGATCTTCACATAGAAAATGTGATCTACGGGCATCTCGGCTACCCGGTTCTTCAAGCAGCTGATATACTTCTTTACAAAGGTGAATTTGTACCTGTGGGTGAAGACCAGGTTCCACATGTTGAAATGTCCCGCGAGATTGCCAGAAAATTTAATAACAAGTACGGCGTTGTTTTTCCTGAACCGGAACCGCTGTTAACAAAATTTGCACGATTGCCTGGTCTTGATGGAAATGCAAAAATGAGTAAATCGATAGGCAATACTATTTTGTTATCGGATGAACCTGAAACAGTGAAAGCAAAACTAAGGAAGGCAGTTACCGATCCACAAAAAGTTAGAAGAAACGATCCGGGAAGACCGGAAGTTTGTTTAATATTTTCTTATCATCAAAAATTTAATCCTGAAAATATTCCGGAAATAGAAAGTGGTTGCCAGTCAGGAAAACTTGGCTGTGCTGATTGTAAAGCGAACTGCTCTGTAAATATTTCAGCATTCCTGGAACCAATAATCGAAAAAAGAAATTACTATGAAAAGAACATGGACGAAGTAAAAGATATTTTAAAAGATGGCGAAGAAAGAGGAAGGCAAGCCGCCGTAGCTACAATGAATGATGTAAGAGAAAAAATGAAACTTGGCTGAAAGTGTATAAGATTAAATTAGAAAAATTTGAAGGACCGCTCGATCTGCTCCTCTTCTTTATTAAGAGGGATGAACTGGATATTTACGATATTCCGATTGCTTCTATAACAAAGGAATTCCTGGAATATGTAAACCTTATTAAAATACTCGACCTGGAAGTTGCAGGAGATTTTATTT
>JAZGGS010000008.1:0-3760 GCA_036480595.1 Ignavibacteriaceae bacterium | reverse complement strand
TTAACATTTGGATCGGAAAGTATGATCTTGAAACCGTTTGAAACTGTTTCTTTATTAGCAGTTCCTCCAACATCTAAAAAGTTAGCAGGTTCGCCGCCGGCTAATTTTATAATATCCATTGTAGCCATTGCAAGCCCTGCGCCGTTTACCATACATCCAACATTGCCATCAAGTTTAATATAATTCAGGTTGTATTTAGAAGCTTCAATTTCCAGCGGGTCCTCTTCATCAAGATCCCTGTATTCTGCAATATCTTTCCTGCGGTAAAGCGCATTGTCATCAAAATTCATTTTGGCATCCAGTGCAATCACTTTACCTTCTTTCGTTACAACAAGTGGGTTTATCTCTGCAAGCGAAGCATCAGTTCCAGCATAAGCACGGTACAAACTTATAAGAAACTTAACTGCACTTTTATGTTGATCACCTTCGAATCCTAAAGCATAAGCAAGCTTACGTGCCTGGAATGGCTGAAGACCAAGTTCAGGTTCAATTTTTTCTTTAATAATTTTATCAGGTGTTTCTGCGGCAACTTTTTCTATCTCGACACCGCCTTCGGTAGAAACCATCATAACATCTTTAGATACAGCCCTGTCCAGGGTTATTCCAACATAGAGCTCTCGGTCGATATTAATTCCTTCCTCCACTAAAAGGCGCTTAACTTCTCTTCCTTTGGGTCCGGTTTGGTGTGTAACCAGGTTCATTCCAATCATGTGGTTGGCAAACTCCCACACCTCGTGAAGATTTTTTGCCACTTTAACGCCGCCCCCTTTTCCCCTGCCGCCTGCATGAATTTGAGCTTTTACAACCCACGTATCGCCGCCTAAATCTTCTTTGGCAATTTTTACAGCTTCTTCGCCTGTAAATGCAACCCCGCCATTTGGAACAGCAACATTATATTTTCTTAAGATCTCTTTTGCCTGGTATTCATGGATTTTCATTTATTTTCCTTAAATATTAAAACTAAAAAAATAGGATGTCTTAAAAGCCCTGATCTTTCTGTCATTCCCGTGCTAAACGGAAATCCAAACCCATTAAAATAAATTGGATTCCCACTTTTCCCGATAAATCGGGACAGGCTGTGGGAATGACAATCAAACAAATGTTACCTCTGAGCCAGCCTTTTTATGGTTATTTAACTTTTTCGCTCATAGTTTTTGCTTGTAAGAAAAGTAGCAGGTAATCCCTTCCACCGGCTTTGGAATCGGTACCGGACATGTTAAATCCACCGAATGGATGAGCACCAACTAAAGCAGCAGTACACTTTCGGTTAAAATATAGATTGCCTATCAGAAGCTCTTTCTTAGCTCTTTCAATTTTATTACGATTCCTTGTATAAACAGAACCGGTTAAACCGTAGATGGTGTTATTCGCAATCCTTAAGCTATGTTCATAATTATTTGATTTTATAACAGCAAGTACAGGACCAAATATTTCTTCCTGTGCAAGACGGTCAGTAGGTTTTATATCTGTAAACACTGTTGGTTCGATGAAATTACCGTCACCCGGAATTGATTTACCGCCGGTAAGAAGTTTCCCTTCTTTCTTTCCAATTCTTACATAATTCATAATGCTCTTTTTAGCAGACGAATTTATAACAGGACCCATAGCATAATTTTCAGCACCAGAACCAACTTTTATCTTCTCAACTTCTGCTTTTAACTTCTTAACAAATTTTGTATAGACTGCTTTATCTACAATTGCCCTGGAACAGGCAGAACATTTCTGTCCCTGGTAACCAAAAGCAGATGTAGCAACTCCTTTAGCCGCTTCGGTTATATTTGCTTCTTTATCAACAACAATACAATCCTTGCCGCCCATTTCAACAACAACACGTTTCAGCCAAATCTGTCCCGGCTGTACCTTTGCAGCCAATTCATTTATGTGAATTCCAACTTCCATCGAGCCGGTAAATGAAATGAAGCGTACTTTAGGATGAGCAACAAGCGTATCGCCAACTTCGGCGCCTGAGCCCGGTAAGAAATTAAGTACACCAGCAGGCAAACCTGCTTCTTCCATAATATCAAAAAAGAGTTTACCTATCATCGGTGTATCGCTGGAAGGTTTTAGTACAACGGTATTTCCTGATACAATTGCTGCTGAGGTCAATCCAACTAAAATTGCAAAAGGAAAATTCCATGGGGGAACAACAATACCAACACCAAGAGAAATATATACCAGTTCGTTCTTTTCATCTTTAACAGGAGTAACCGGTTGTTTGGAAGCATAACGAAGCATTTCTCTTCCATAAAATTCCAGGAAATCAATTCCCTCCGCAGTACCGCCATCGGCTTCAGCAAAGTTTTTTCCAGCTTCCAAAATCATCCAGGCATTTATCTCGAATCTTCTGCGGCGGGCTATCTTAGCTGCTTTGAACAGATACCTGGCTCTTTCTGCAGGTGGAACATATTTCCATTTTTCAAACTTTTTAGAAGCAGTTTCTACAGCTTTTTTTGCAAGATCTTTAGTCCCTTTATGAAAATTTGCAATTACTTCATTTCCGTTTGCCGGATTAGTAGATACGATTCTTCCGTTTGTTTTATGTTTCTTTCCACCTATTACCAGTTCATAAGTGCCGTCTAAACTTTTACGAACTTTAGCAATAGCTTTTTCCTGTTTTTCAACATTAGCTTTCTTTGTAAAATCAATAAGAGGTTCATTCCTGAACGGTTTAACTTCCATTGTATGCTCCTGTAAAAAAAATTTGAGAAAATTAGTTATAAAAATTACTAGTTTTGATTTTGATAAGCAATTTACTGCAGGTGTATCTTCTTCCATAATAATCTTTAACGATAAGAACACTTTGGATTTTAATAATAAGGTATTATCTTTAATGCCTAAGTTGAATTTGGAGACCAAGGGGACCCGTCTTTCCACAAACCCAGAGGTGGATTAGTTATTAATATGTTGTAAATCTATCAGGAGAAAAAATGGCTTTACTTAAAGCGTGTAATACAATACCGGAACTTTACCAGTTTTTAACTGAAGAGTATAAACCTGCAGCTGAAGATTTTATCATTCACAGAAAAGTGGATGGAAAGTATAAAGGAATTTCATATAACGAATTAAAGGAAGAAACCAATTCGTTTGCATACGGGCTTTCTTCGCTGGGTGTGGGTAAGGGTGTTAAGGTTGCTATAATTTCTGAGAACAGACCGGAATGGGTTTACTCCGATTTTGCTATACTTGCACTTAGCGGCATTGATGTTCCTTTGTTCCCTTCTCTTACATCCGATTCGATTGAATTTATTCTTAATAATTCCGAATCAAAAGGAGTTATTATATCGAATAAGTTTCAGCTTAATAAGATCAGGAAAATAATTGATAAGTGTAAGTATATTAAGTTTATTATTGTTTTAAATGAAAGTGATTTTGATGCTGACGTAGAGAACTTATATACTTTTAAACAGGTGCAGGAACTTGGCAACAGCCACATGCCGCGCCATCCTAATCTCTTAGAAGATTCTATTAAGCAAATTGATGAAAATGATGTTTGCACATTGATTTATACTTCGGGCACTACCGGCGAACCTAAAGGAGTTATTCTTACACACAAGAATATAATGTCCAATGTTAACTCAACACTTGAAACTTTTCCAATAACTGAAGATGATGTTTTTCTCTCCTTCCTGCCATTGTGTCACAGCTTCGAAAGGATGGCAGGATATTACACAGCATTTGCTGCCGGCAGCCCTGTTTATTATGCCGAAAGTATTGAAACTGTTGCTGCGAACCTGATTGAAGTTAAACCAACCATTATGAC
>JAZGGS010000007.1:0-4898 GCA_036480595.1 Ignavibacteriaceae bacterium | reverse complement strand
AATAAAATAAAAAATGATACACTAATTAACTATACAGAAATTGTATTGTTATATAGATATATTTGTAATGTTAAAACAAATTAATTATAAGAGTTATGGTATTAACATTGAAAAACCTTGATAAATTTATTGTAGTGGGCGACAGGGTTTTAGTAAAACCACAGGAAGAAAGCAATAAGACATCCACCGGGTTATACCTTCCGGCAGGGGTAAAAGAGAAAGAGAAGGTACAGAGCGGTTATGTTATTAAAGTTGGGCCGGGTTATGCAACAGCAGCGCAGGTAGAAGACGAGCCCTGGAAAGAAACTAATGAAACGGTTAAATATATTCCGCTTCAGGCAAAGCATGGTGACCTGGCAATATTCCTTAAAAACGAAGCTTATGAAATTGAATTTGAAAGAGAGAAATATTTAATAGTCCCGCAGTCGGCAATACTTTTACTTATTCGTAACGAAGACTTTTCTGTATAATCTGAATTATTACAATTACAAATAACTATTAACTACTTTCCTTTTACTATTTCAAAGTAAGCATAAGCAGCGCAAAAATAAAAGAGAGAGTAATCATTAGTTTTGTTAAGTGAATTATACCTTTCCCCCTCTTTGTGATTTTGCCTGCAAACTGCTCCAGGTTATATGTTCCCACTTTGTTAGTTAAATCAGACATCAACCTTACCTCCTTGTTAGTTAATTAACACTATCTCTATTATAAGTGCAAGTTTTATGCTATAATCTGAAGGAGAGCAATGCTTAGAATTTTAACTACTTTATAATTTTTTGTTGAAGTGTAAAAAAGAAAAGCGACACCACTGACGACACACACGACATCATCATTTAAATAATAAATTTTGGATGAAGAGATTGGGGAGATAGGAAGGAAGGAAATCCCCCCTTAAAGGAATTTTCCGTTAATAAATTTCCTTAATCCGAAAATGGTTTGGTAAGTAAATAAAACTAAAAATTAATGGAGTATCTTTTACTCAAACCATGATACAATTTCAAATTTACCAATTCCCGTAAAGAACGGTAGCGATGCGAGCATTAATCTTTCGTCATACTTATATCTCTTTGAAAAACCACTTACCGATCCGGAAGAGTTAAAAGTACCAACGGCATGCCTTGTATGTTGTGTTAAACTAGCAGGTTTATATTACGGCTAGCAGGTCTGGTTGAATAATTTTCGGCACCAAAACCTTACTTACCATGCTAAAACCTGCACCACTAATACAGATATTTTACCAGACAGTTAAACTTCTTTATCTGCTATTAAATTTCTTGTTGCCATTCTTATTGGAGAAAATTACCTTTTTGAAGAAGCGCTTAAAACAGTAAAAAACGACCTATATAAAGTCAATATCCTCCGAGAGTATTCGATAATTTTATGAAATAATAACAACCCGTAGCATTAGAATTTGAATGAAACTTCACTCTCTCATAATCTGGAAAGAAAATTGCTTGAGTGAATTTATTGATTTTTTATTCAATATTGTTGGAAAAGAGCAAAATTTCTAAGAATTACTAAATGCAGATTAAGCAGGATTTTCAAGATTTTTAATTATATCAACAATGACAATAATCCATTCTCTGCGCAAATTAAAGCTGTACTTCCAAATTGAAGTGACACAAGTTCGCACACGTAAAATGTTCCTTTTATGATGTTTTTGCAATATTCTGAATTCACAAATCGTCTGTATTCGTTGTTTTGGAGTGGTATTGTTTTTGTATAACGATATTAGAAACAGTAATTGTAAAAACTGTATTTTGATAAATGCAAAGTTTTGTAATTTAATTACCTTGAAAAGGGGTTTGTAATGATAGTTGATGCAGAACGACTTAGATTACTTAAAACCAATGGATTATTTAGAGGTATATCGGAATCATTTCTTAAACCTCACCTGAAGCCAAAAAACTTTTTCGAGGTAAAAGAGGGAGAAATTATTTACGTCTGCGGTGATGAAACTTTTGAATTATTCTTAATTGTTGAGGGGGAGGTTAAAATTAAATTCTCCTGTAATGGTAATGTTAAATATAAATATTTATCGGACTTTTTTGGAGAAGATGAAATATTAAACGGCAGCGAAAGAACTTCAACTGCTGTTGCCAATACCGATTGTATTTTGTTTAGAATAGGTTCTGCAGAACTCAAACAACTTTCTTCATCTAATAAAAAAATAACTGATCGTTTGAACAGTAATAATGGAAATGAAAGCAGTAATTCTCATAATATTATTGAACCGCCTGAATATCTCTCTCCAACGGATTTTAATGAAGAACCTGGTAGTGATTTGCCAGAAAATTTTGATAATGATGTTAATTGGACATCAACAGAAACTTAACGTGTTCCTTTCTTATTCCCACCAGCTCACTATTTTAAACCTGGATGATTTGAGATATAATTGAGCATTACTAATAGCTTCGCTGCTGTAATAAAATGCTGAATTACCAGTTGCTTGTATGTCTACATCAGAACCGACAAGAACTATAGATCCGTAAACGCCACCATTTCCTGATATTTGACAATCTATGGTAGACTTATCATAGATTAGAATAATTCCTCGATATGTAAAATCCCCACTCATAGTGAGATTACCGTTTATTAACATTATTCCATCACCATCGCATGTACCGGATAAATGAATGTCACCATTCATAAAGGATATTATTGGATCAGTTGGTGTTCCAAAATGCTGTGATGAATATGTACCCGATGGAACAGTTATATCAGCTGAAAAAATAAGATTCATCATTACCTCCTCCCAATCGGTAGTATCAGGGGTGGAATAAACACTTGGAGAACCCCCTAATCCCTCTATATCATTGGCTATTTTTGATTTAATATTGTCAACAAAATAAGCACTATCTGAAGGTTCATCTAAAGTTACTCCTGGTATTGCAGGTTCAGGACCTGGAGAACCATCAAGGTTAGTGTCATTTCCATCTATGTTTATATTACCGCTTAATTGTAATCCTAAGACATCCGAAACAATATATAATGCTCCTAAACTTGGTGGCATATCAACAGGTTCACGCGAAACTTTAACAATTGTTTGATGGGAAGTATTACCAAAATGACCTACTGATGTAACAGTTCCTAAAGAATCAGGTCCTGAAATTTCTATATTATAAGATCCATCCATTAAAGTATTTTCCAGGAACTCACCGGTTAGTGTTTTATTTCTACGAAGTTTTTCTAAATAGACTTCAATTCCGGAATTTGCTATTAACCTTGCCTGTGTTTCTTCGTAATAGTCAACAGTTGTTTTCAACCCTTCTTTAGAGTTAGCATTCAGTTTTAGAATTAAAAAGCTGGTAATAACTGATAAGCCAATTATTATAATTATTGTTGCTCGTCCCATTTTATAAATTCCTCGGATTTATTGTAATTTCCCAGTAAGTAAAAAGATATTCTTCACCTACAGGCTCAATTGATTCAATCCATAGCTCCGCCCTAACATATTTTATATCAGAGAATGTGGTGGTCTCTACAAAAATCTCATCTAAATAGGAAAATTTTGCTTTAGTAAGACCAAGAGAAGGACCTTTAATTGTGTCCGAATTAACAACACGGTAAAGGATACGGTCATTTGGATTAGTTGTTTCACTTGGCTCGCTGGTATCACCTAAAAAATAACTTACAAGATCTACTGAACCATTCCTATCAATATCAGAAAAGAAGGAGATTCTTTCTGAATCTGCTTCGACGAATGAAGTGTTACTATATTCATAACCGATTTTTCGTAAGTCATAATCAATAATCTCAGCTAACGTTTTTGCATTCTGTTGAAGTTGAAGTTCTGAGTCGGATGAAAATCTAGTGTTTGATTGGAAGATATTAAAATTCAAAAGCATCAGCATAATAAGTCCACCAATAATGGTGGAAGCTAATATATCTAGTAAAACACTCATTTTTATTTATGTGTAAATATCATTGATAAAATAACAGCGGTTCTCATGTAAGGATTTGCTACTGTAACCCGGACTCTTTTATAGAATGTTTTAGTCATTACTTTCTGATCAGGATTATCCGCATCAACGTAGTATACTTCGCAAGAAACTAAATAATTCTCTGCATGAGGAGCAGTAACTTGGCGAGTAAAACCATTAAAATCATCAACATCGTTATAGTTAGGATACACTTCCCAGTCGCCGTGTCCAAGACTGTATGGTGAGGTAAGAACGGAGGGATCGGTTGTCGGAAACTTTATTGTTGCCGCATCGAATGCTTTTTGCTTCATTTCTTCAATCAGGTCATCTGCCAGCGAGAAAGCTGTAAGATATACCTTGTTTTCCACTTCAACTGTGGTATTCTCAAGCATTGTTGAATTAAAACGTAAAGAGATTAATGAAAAAAGAAGTAAAGCGCCTAAACTAAATAATGATTGATTGCTACTCATAATTATTGCTTATGGTTTATTAAAAAATTACTTGCAGTCTTTAATTGCAATAAGCGTGCTATAAAAAAGATCTTCTTTTTTTAACGAAAATACTTTTTCTGTGGTAATAATCAAGTGATTCCGCCAAATTTAGCGATTACCTATACCGAGTTTGTCGTGTACAATTAATAATATTTATTACATTATAATTGTTCTATTATAAAATTATAAAGGGAACTAAATTATTCTTTGAACTAATACTTTTAAGAACCACTCAGGTGGGTTTTTTCACGGATTGTTTTAAGTCTTCTCTGAAGAGTTCTTTCACTAACACCAAGTATTGGTGCAGCACTTTGAACACTATTGCTAACATATTTCATCACATTTAAGATGTGTTCTTCCTCTGCTTCTTCAAGTGTCATCAGTTTTGTTGGTTGGGTTTTTACTTCCGGCTTTTTCAAATATTCCGCGGGTAAATCGATCTCTTTAATGTATTCTTCATTAGATGTTTTTACAACCGCGTTCA
>JAZGGS010000006.1:0-8685 GCA_036480595.1 Ignavibacteriaceae bacterium | reverse complement strand
ATAAAAATAAGGAGTAAAAATAAAAGCATAGTAATTAATACAACCTGTAACTTTCAACTTCGCTTCGAACCAAAAATGCCAAACATTCCCAGCACAAGTGCAATTACAATTGCCACCGGTACAATTTAAATTGTAGGGAAAAATAATTTGATGTAAGCACCCATTCCAATAAGTGCAAACGAAACTTTTAATACTAGCGCTGCCCAAGTACCAAATCCGCCAATCGTTCCAACCATTGGTCCCATTGTACGATCGAGAAAATAATAAACACCTCCTGCTCTTGGCATTGCAGTTCCAAGTTCAATTATGCTAAGCATTGCAGGTATAAGCGGAATAACAGCAATTAAATAAGCTAGCGGCACTGCGGCTCCGGCTTCCATAGCTGCCAATCCGGGTAACAGGAAGAACCCCGCACTCAAAGTGGTTCCGGCAGCTATTGCGTAAACGTGAAATAAATTCAGCTCTTTTCTAAGTCTATCTTTTCGTTTTACAACCATAAATTAAATGTAAACAAAAAAGTGAAATTGAAAAACATTTATTGTATTGATTTGGTATTTTTTTAATCTGCACTCCTTTTCCTTCAAAAATATTTGAACAAGAATATTAGAAGCCAGGAACGATTTGAAAAATTATAATGAAAAATCTCCTGGCTCAAGCTTGATTGCTCATCTATCTCCAGAACGGTGATTTGATGAAAATCGACCATAAAACTATAATGGTCGATAATTTGGGAGATAACACTTTAAGTCATTTTGTTTATCCTTTGTATTGCATTTACTTAGCCCCTGCTCTAAGTTTATAGAGTAATTGCTATTTTAAATAAAATTTGAGGTGTCACTTGAAGTCATCTACAATAGTGTTTCTAACTATACTTGTGGTTGGTTTTCTAGGATTTACCGTAGTTACTAATAACGATGGAGCGGAAGAAGTACAATTAGGCGTTGAGGAATTCATCCCCTTTTCAGTAAAAGAGAACACTGTTAAAACTTCAATGGTTGAATTTATACACCGTGGAACAATGAAAGCTTCCTGGTATGGTTCCAGGTTTCATGGTAAAAAGACAGCAAATGGTGAAATTTATGATCAAATGGCTTATACGGCCGCTCATAAATCAATCAGGTTTGGAACGCTACTTAGGCTTACAAATATGAAAACCGGGAAATCCCTGGTTGTTAGGATAAACGACCGCGGACCGTACATTCCAAGGCGCCAGTTGGATCTTTCCAAAGCTGCTGCTATTGAACTTGGTGTAATTGCAAATGGTATTGCAAGATTAGAAGTTGAAGAAATAAATTTAAGTGGGATTAATAACCCGATTGTAACAGTAAATTAATATTTTCCCTTATCCCCTTCCTAAACGCCCGGCATAAGTGTCGGGTTTTTTATTTCCCTAATTATTTAATTCAATCTATTTTTATAAATTTGATATATGCTTTGCTTAAATTCTAACTAACAAAATTTTGATAAAATTCTGATTGTTATGAATAAATTAAATGTTGGCTGCGGAAAAGATATTAAAGAAGGATATGTTAACCTTGATGTGGTGGATTACGGCGGTAACCAGATTCACGATCTTAACAAGTTTCCTTACCCCTTTGAAGAGGATACATTCGATGAGATTTTTGCATCACATATTCTTGAACACCTTGATAACTTCCACGATTACATTACTGAGATCTACAGGATACTGAAGCCGGGTGGAGTATTAATCGTCTATGCACCTTTCTTTCTTAATACAAAATATTTTGGTGAACCGGATCATAAAATTCCTTTCTCTATAAGAACCTTCGATAATTATGAGTATATCGGAAACAGGAAATTGAAGTTTTACGAAAAGTGGAAACACTATCATCGAACCAACTATGAAGGAAAAGCACAGTTTGAAGTTTTGGAAAAAAAGTTTATTACATCACACTTTCCAATTTTAAAATGGATGGATTTTATCGTAAATCTTGAACCGGTTATTTATGAAAGATTTTTTACGGGAATCTTTTCACCTGAAGAAGTATATTTTAAATTGAAAGCAATTAAGTCGTGAAACGAAAGACACTAGACGTAAGACGATAGAAGTCAAACGGAATTCAATCAATTCCAATCATAAATATCAGCATCCATTTTTCACACAATTCATTAAATAATGTATTTCGATTTTATTAAATACTTGAAATAAAATTTACTAAATTTGATTGCTATCATTTAAACAAAGAAAGTGATATGAAAATTCTACAAAAATTGATTTTACCGGTTTTGCTAGTGGCTGTTATTTTTCTAATCTACACGGTTTACTTTTCTCCAAGCAAGGATTTAGGATCTTTCTCAGATTTTGATCCAAACAACAATGCAGTTAAGGATATAAAAGTTCAACTTGTGCTGGATAGGAGTATAAATAAAGATTCACATGGTGGGGCTACGTTTTATGCATCCGATAAGGGAGGTAATGTTGTTCTTATTAATGCAGATAAAGTTCCTGCAGAGATTGAATCAGCTAAAGTATTAATATTAAGAGGACATTTAAGCCAGGATAGTTTCCATGCGCATGATGTATTACTTGATTAAAAACCATGAATAAATTTGAACTCGAATCAAATTATAAACCATCCGGCGATCAACCCAATGCTATAAAAGAACTTGTTGAAGGTATTAAAACGGGTGATAAATTTCAGACTCTTCTTGGAGTAACAGGTAGCGGAAAGACTTTTACAATCTCAAACGTTATCCAACAGGTTAACAAACCTGTGCTGGTTATCTCTCATAACAAAACCCTTGCCGCACAGCTTTACTCAGAGTTTAAAGGTTTCTTTCCTAAAAATCCTGTTGAATTTTTTATAAGTTACTACGATTACTACCAGCCGGAAGCTTATGTTGTCAAAAGTGATCTCTATATCGAAAAAGATTTTTCCATTAATGATGAGATTGACCGCCTTCGGTTAAAAACTACCACATCATTAATTGAAGGACGACCCGATGTGCTGGTTGTTGCAAGCGTAAGCTGCATTTACGGAATAGGTGCGCCGCAGGAATATGCAGACCAGATTATGTTTGTAAAAAAGGGGGGGAAACTTGACAGGAAAAAATTCTTAAGGAACCTTATTGAAATCCATTACGTTAGAAACGATGTGGAGTTCACCCGCGGAACATTCCGCGCAAGAGGAGATGTTGTTGATATAATTCCTGCCTACCAGTATGAAGAAGCATTACGAATTGAGTTCTGGGATGATGATGTAGAGCGGCTCTCCATTATAGATTCAACAACCGGTAAAGTGTTGCAGGAAATTGATTCGGCGCCTATTTACCCTGCAAAATATTTTGTTACTGACAGGGATAAACTTCAAAAGGCGGTTTATAATATTGACATTGAACTTGAAGAACAGCTTAAATATTTCAGATCGGAAGAAAAATATCTTGAAGCACAAAGAATTGAGCAGCGCACAAGATTTGATATAGAGATGATGAAGGAAATCGGTTACTGTTCCGGTATAGAAAATTACTCGCGCCACATGGATGGCAGACCGCCCGGATCAAGACCCTACACGCTTTTAGATTACTTTCCGAAAGATTTTTTATTGATAATAGATGAATCGCACGTAACAATGCCGCAATTAAGAGCGATGTATAAAGGTGATAGAAAACGAAAGGAAACTTTAGTGGAATATGGTTTCCGGCTTCCATCAGCACTTGATAACAGACCGATGAAGTTTGAGGAGTTTGAAGCTATGCTTAACCAGGTAATCTTTGTCGGCGCTACACCTTCCGAATACGAATTGGAAAAAAGCGGTGGTGTAATTGTTGAACAGATCATCCGTCCAACCGGCTTGCTTGATCCTGAAATTGAAGTGCGCCCTATAACCGGGCAGATTGATGATCTTATTGCGGAGATAAGAAAAAGAACAGAGAAAAAAGAACGTACGCTTGTTACAACTCTTACTAAAAAGATGGCTGAGGACCTTGCAGATTATTTAGATAAAATTGGTGTGCTGGTAAGATATATCCACAGCGATATAGATTCACTAGAAAGAGTTGAAATACTACGTGATTTACGTTTAGGTGAGTTTGATGTGCTTGTTGGAGTAAATCTTTTAAGAGAAGGATTGGATCTGCCTGAAGTTTCTCTTGTTACAATTATTGATGCAGACAAAGAAGGGTTTTTAAGAAGTGAAAAATCGTTGATGCAGGTTGCAGGCAGAACAGCGCGTAATGTAAACGGTAAAGTTATAATGTATGCTGATGTCATAACTAAATCGATGCAAAAGACAATTAGCGAAACAACCAGGAGAAGGAAGCTTCAAAAAGAATATAATGAGAAGAATGACATAAAACCTGTTACCATCTATAAGAGTACAGAAGAGATACTAAACTCAACCTCAATCGCTGATATGCGAAAGAAAGATGAAAAAGAAGATTACGGGTTTGCTAAAGTAGCGGAGCCGGTTTTGAAGTATATGGATAAAGAACAAAAGCAAGATTTGATTGTGCAGTTACGTGAACAGATGCAGGAAGCAGCAAAAGATCTTGAGTTTGAAAAAGCAGCATCTATAAGAGATGAGATTGCTAAATTGGAGAAGATGATTAGTACTAGATAGGCATTAAGTAAAGCAAATTTTATGTAGTGAATAGATTTGAGAATCGGGTCTACTTGTTCTCCAAGATTCTCGATAGGGTACGAATTGTATAATGTCCAAAAAAGCTTTCCAAAATGTTAATGAATAATGTTATCAATAATAGGTGAAATTGCCAACAGAAAAAAAATAATAATATTAGTAGAGTTGCAAAAGATTGTTACAAATATTCAATAAAATAAGAATTTAAGGGTGTGGGAAATTTTGAATTCCAACTTAATTGATAAAACTTTTCATTGTTTAATAATTAAATTTTGATAATCTATCTTTAACTATTTCAGAGAATTCTACAAGGTTTTTATCTTCTTTATACGCTAAAGACCTGTTTTTATTTACCGATTGACATACTTGTTTAATTTTTTCAGAATCAACCTCTAAATGACAAAATTCTAATATTTTGATTAAATGTTTTTCCGGCTCATACAAAAAATCTTCATATTTAATATTAAGAAATTTATTATGAATTTTGTTTTCAAGTTCAAATGATTTCCTGATATATTTTTCCCACAAATTAAAACCATCTTCTATATTACTGCATAAAATACTGTCTACAAAACCGCCTTTTTTCTTTACGATATTGTAAAGATATTTTCTCTTATTATGTAAATGTTTTGCTACCGAAACACCCTTATTATGTCTTTTTATCAGACTATTTGCTACATCAATACCATGTCTGTAAACGTGTATAATTTTAGCATTAGGAAAAATTTCTAACCAAATTGGCAGAGTATATGTATTTCGGGGATCTTTCCATCCCCAGGGAAATGTAAGTCTGGTTAATGATCTATTTTTTAGATATTTATATAAGCCTAGATAGCTTTTAATATGATGTGAGTTGACAATGTGTTTTAAATAATCAACAGTAAGATCGAATATATCTTTATTAGCAAATAAATATTGAATATTGTCTGGGCTATCCCATCTGGCACTACTCGTATTTAATATCCAGTGATTTAAGTTTTGAAAAAAGACAGATTCATTGTTACTTTCTTTCTTTATACCCATAAAAACACCTGTGTTCTCTAAAAATCTGCAAATCATACTGGTTCCAGATCTATGAGATCCTATAACAATAATTGGTGCCAGATAATTTTTGTTTTTCATTTTATTTTTAATTTCTATTTTTTTAATGACGGAATGACCAATATAGATGTTTTTTTATACACCAGGAATGTAGAAATTATATTCATTAGCGCCATGCAAAAGGCAGTTACTATTGCGGCTCCAATCATGTGGTATTTTGGGATCACTAATAAATTTAATATAACACTTAAAATTGCCACAAAAGTTACATTGTTTCTCAGTAATTTTTCATTTCCACTCATCATGAGTAAATACCCAACAGAACCAGTAGCCGAATTGATAAATTGTCCCAATGCTAATATTACTAAAACAGTTGCACCTTCAACAAACTCTTTTCCAAAAAGTGATAAAATAAATGAAGGAAATAGTATAAAAACAATCAAAATTGAACCTGATAAAACTGTAATTATGAATGATGTATTCCTTGCCAGTTTTTCAAGGGATTTCATATCTTTTTTCTGGTAGAGTGTGGCAAATTTAGGGGCAATAATACTGTTAATAGCAGTTAATAATAAACTTGTCAATGTCGCTGTTCGCAATGCAACATTAAATATCCCGACGGAATTTGTTTCAGCATACATTCCCAAAATAAATGTATTCGACCATAGAAGTATTAGATTCATTATGGCAATTCCTAACATTGGATAAGCTGAATTTAAAATCAATTTATTGTCAAATTCTGCTTTTTGTTTAATCAAATTTGGAATTTTCAAATGCCAACGCCATAACGAATATAAAAAAACAATTAATGTAGATAGATTGTAAGCGATAATAATTCCTGTTATTCCGAATGAATTTTGAATAACAAACGAAATTAGTAGTAAAAAGAGAGGAATTAATGCGCCGCTAATTAAAATTGAATCACGTATGTTTTTTATACCTTTGAGTAAAGAAGCGATAATATTAAGTAAACTAAAAGGAATAATTGAAAACACCATATATTTTAATGGCTGTGCTAAATTTGGATCATGAAAAATATTTTCAGAAATAAATGACGCCATTAAAAAAAGTATTAAAGAAATAAAAACAGAAATGGAAACTGTTAATGCAATAGAAAAAAGATAGAGGCCTTTAATTTTTCCAAGGTTTCTATTAGAATAGTTAATAGCAATATATCTAATTAAAACATTTTCTAATCCAAAGCTGCCTAATACTGAACCTAAGGAAACCACTGCGAACGCTAAATAATAAGTGCCAGTACCTTCTGCCCCAAATAACCTGGCTAAATAAACGTTAAATAAAAAATTAATTACAAGTCCACCAGATCTTATTAGAAAAGCTTCAGAAGCTTTTTGTAAAGTTTCTTTTAAATCTGTATCGAGTATATTTTTTATAAAGTGCATTTAAATATAATTTACAGGAAACTGCCTATTAACATAAATAAGCTATTAAACAAACAAAAATTTTATAAAATGGTTAATATCTAAGGGAATAATAATTTATAGCAATTGTAGAAACAACATTAGTTTGGTATAAAAATCAACTTTCATAATGGATGAGATTGCTTAAATTGAAAAATGGTGGTGCAGTCACAATTTATCAATTAGCACTGATGCTAAAGACTTATTCTCTCTTCCGCGTAATCTTCTTCTGTTTCAGAAACTCTAACCATAATTGCATTTACATTTGCAGGAAGATCAGCAGATTTGATTTTGGTTAGAAGATATATGCAAATATTTTCCACAGTTGATTCAAAATCAACAATAACTTTTTTTGAATTTAACTTTTCTAAAAATTCTCTTGTATGCTTATCATCTTTGTTAACAAGGAAAGCGTGATCAAGTTTTTCAATAATGGGTTTAACGATTTTTTCAACATCGTAATAATCAATCACCATACCGTTTTCATCAAGCTCACCTTCAAACTCAACTAACATTTTATACGAGTGTCCATGTATATTTTTACACTGCCCAAAATGTTCCGGCAGCCGGTGCCCCATTTCCCATTTAAATTCTTTAGCTATTCTCATCACACTCCTTTTGTTTCGGGATGCCAGATATATTTATGCATCTGCAATTGAAATCTTACATCCAGCTTATCTTCTAAAATCCAGTTAACTAATGTAAGCGGATCAAGAGTGCCAAACACAACCGAGGCAAGCAATGTGCACTTATTTTGTAAATCATATTTACTGATAATCTCTTTCATCCAATTATAATCTTCGCGGTTACCTATAACAAATTTTACTTCATCATCTTTTTTAAGATGATCTACATTCTCATACAAATTTTTATCCATCATTTCACTGGATGGACATTTCAAATCCATAATTATCTTAACCCGTTTATCAACATTTTTTATCGGCATATTTCCAGCAGTTTCCAGCATTACATCAAAATCTTCATCGCATAACTTTTTCATCAGCTTAATGCTTTCATCCTGCATAAGCGGTTCGCCCCCTGTAACTTCCACAAGCTTGCAATTATATTTTTTTACCTCTTCAATTATTTCATCCAGCGATATCTCATTTCCTTCAAAAAATGCATATTCAGTGTCGCAGTAAGAGCAGCGGAGGTTGCACCCGGTTAACCTGATAAATACGCACGGAAGCCCGGCATTTGTACTTTCGCCCTGTATCGAGTGATATATTTCATTCACTTTTAACATAAAAAGCAGGATTTTAAGCTATAATTGAAGAAATTGAGGAGTAAAAATACAAAACTAATATTTGACTTCAAATGCTCAAATATCTATATTTTGGGCTCGTTTTTTTAGAAATTTAGCACAGGATAACTATTTAATGGCAACTCATAAATCAGCAAAGAAAAGAATTCGTACATCTGAGAGAAAACGTATAGTTAATAAGAATGCTGCTTCTAAAGTTAAAACTAGTTTGAAGAAAGCATTCGCATCAAATAATAAAGAAGAAGCGGAAAAGTTATACAAAGAAGCTGTTAGTATTTTAGATAAAAACGCCACGAAAGGCAGAATCAAGAAGAATAATGCTTCCAGGAAAAAATCACAGCTTACAAAACATTTAAACAGT
>JAZGGS010000005.1:0-2689 GCA_036480595.1 Ignavibacteriaceae bacterium | reverse complement strand
GAATCTGAACTCCTGTACCGCCTATATAAATTACAGTACCAAAACTTACCATAAGAAGAACAAGCGTAAAAATTTCACCTTCAGTTGAAAGCTGGTGAACTTCCTCAAATCCTGTTGTTGTTATGGTGATTATTGTCATGTAGAGTGCATCGGCGATATTCCATCCTTCAATTAACATAAACCCCGAGGTTCCTGTAATAATAATTACAAATAATACCAGGATAGCATTACGAAGATGTTTGAAGCTTTTTTCAATCATAAAAAATTACTCAGATTATCTTTTACAAAGATATTAAAGAGATTAAATATAAACTCAATTTTATTGGTTTAGGTATAAACTTATATCATTTTTATATTTGCTTAAAAGAAGGTAAAACTTAATCTGAATTTGATATAATAAAACAGGATAAAAAGTTAATGAAAAATTTTTCGATCATAATTATTTCTTTCTCCTTGGTTTTTCTATCTCAGGGTTGTCTTCTGTTTCACTCAGTTTCTTACAAGGTAGAGCTGGATGGAACAAATTCCGGGACTGCAACTGTGCTGGTTGAGGATGTCAGGTCGGATGCAATGAACAGCGAAGAACTGGATTCGGATAAGAAAAACCTTTTTGAGTTTATTTTGGAGAGTGATGATTTTATTACGCTGATGGAGGACGAAGGACAGTTTATAACCTCGAGGGAATTATTTAATGATGATGGAAAACTTACCGGCAGAGCCGCCTTTTCCTTTGAGGATATTACAATAGTTGAAGGTATTGTTTACGAAGAACCGTTCTATTTTCTTACCATCAACCATGAAGACAGTATTTTAGAAACAAACGGCGAAGTAATTATCTCTAAAGATTATAAACGGATTATCTGGGATGATTCATTTAAAACTCTTGAGTTTAAAATGTTCAGCGAAGATTTTGAGGGGAAAAATCTAACCGGTATGCTTCAGTTTTATGAGAGCGAGTGATGTATGTTGAGATAGTTTTCCCCTTACCTTTCAGGAAAGCGTTTACTTATTCCGTGCCGGGAGACCTGGAACCGATCGTTAAAACAGGTGTTAGAGCTGTTGCCCCTTTTGGCAGGAGAACTCTTACCGGGTTTATCGTAAACATTTCCAACACCACATCTGTAACGGAAAAAATAAAACCTATAAAAGATATCATCGATGTAACTCCAATCTTCGATAAAAAAGGGTTGAAATTTTATCAATGGGTTGCAGATTACTACCTTTCATCATTAGGTGAAGCGCTAAAGCTTTCTGTTCCCCAGGGTTCTGATATCGAATCAAAAAGAAAAATTATTGCAGATATAAATACATGCAGATTTTTATTTTCAAAAGAGAAAAAAAGAACTTCAACAAAATTCAAAGTACTCAAAGAGCTTTCGGAAAGGGAGGAAATGCACCTTTCATCTCTTCAAAAACGGGTCGGGAAGAAGAACATTTATTCCATCCTGCAGACTCTTCAAAAACAGGGAGCAATTACTTTGCTGGATTCTGTAGGACCTGCAAAAGTAAAAATAAAAAAAGTAAAGTTTGTTAAGCTTAATAAATCTGTAGCAGAAATTTATGCCGGTTTCCCCGAACTGGAAAGGCGCTCACCAAAACAGGTAAAGCTGTTACTGGAACTTGTTGCAGCAAAAGGAAAAGCTTTGCCGGTGGCTGAACTGCTGCACAAAACCGAGTCATCAAAATCTTCTTTAGATTCTTTATTTGCAAAAGGATTCATTAAAATTTTTAATAAAGAAGTTGAAAGAAAATTTACCGATCATTACAAGGAGGATAAGAAGGAAATAACCTTATACAAACAGCAGCAAAATGTTGTTGATGAAATTAATAAGGAGATTGAACAAAGCAGGTTTAAAACTTTTTTACTGTATGGTGTTACAGGCAGCGGTAAAACACAGGTTTACATTGAACTGATTAAAACAGTTTTCGAAAAAAAGAAAACCGCTTTGATATTGGTCCCTGAAATATCTCTAACACCGCAGATGACTTCGCGGCTATTTAATAATTTTGGAGAAACTGTAACTGTAATTCACAGCAGGATGTCGGCTGGAGAAAGATATGATTCGTGGAGAAAGATTTTAAAAGGAAGATCGAAAGTGGTAATTGGTGCAAGGTCTGCACTCTTTGCACCTCTAAGGAAAATAGGTTTGGTTGTAGTTGATGAAGAACATGATGCAAGTTATAAACAAAGCGACCAAACGCCGCGATATCTTGCAAGAGATGCTGCGATAATTTTAGGCAGCATTCAAAAATGCCCGGTAGTTCTCGGTTCTGCCACTCCTTCAATTGAAAGTATGTACAACGCCAGGAGAGGTAAATATAAATTGCTTGAATTACCTGAAAGAATAGACGATGCTAAACTCCCTGAAATTTTAATGGTAAATATGGCAAGCGAAAAAAAGAAGAAGAAAATGGAAAATATTTTTTCTTCAACTTTGCTGGATAAAATTGAAGATCGCTTAAAGAAAAAAGAAGGAGTAATAATTCTTCAGAACAGGAGAGGATTTTCTACACAAATTTACTGCTCAGATTGCGGCGAAATTGAAACCTGCGATAATTGTTCTGTGCCGATGGTTTTACATATCAATAAAAATATTATCCAGTGTCATTACTGCAGTTTAGAAAAGAAAGTGCCCGGCGCCTGTACGAAGTGCGGTTCGCTTGCTGTTAAATATTTTGGAACCGGTAC
>JAZGGS010000004.1:0-8902 GCA_036480595.1 Ignavibacteriaceae bacterium | reverse complement strand
CTGTTAATGGTTTAGTTCTTACGTATCAGTAATGAAGAAATCCGATTAACAATTTCTTCAACATTTTCAAACGCCTTAACCAGTTCTGTATCTCTTCCTTCACTTTGCATCTGTATATTCATTATCGAAACTATCCCCTGCCACATAGATGAATGACAGAGTATCGGTTTATGGTCTATCAAACCTTTATTCGCAAGTTCCCACGAAGCTGCAAGTTCCAAAAGAGTGCCTGTTCCACCTTGCAAAACAACAAAAGCATCGCCAAGTTCAACAAGTTTGTTTACTCTTTCCAGTAAGTTTTTGCATTTAATCTCTTTTGTTATAAACTTGTTCGGTTCACTGCCCCACAAATTAACTGTAACACCAATTACTTCGGCGCCATTTTCATTTGCACCTTTAGAAACCGCCTCCATTGTTCCCATAAACCCGCCTGTGCAAACATCAAACCCGCTTTTTGCCAGCAGACTTCCTAATTTATACGCGAGGTTAAATTCTTCATCTCCTTCACGCGGTTTTGAACTTCCGAAAACTGTAATTGTTTTTTTCATGCCTGATGGTTAATGATTTATTATGTTACTCAAATATAACAAATAAAAAATCCGTAACCCTCTTTCGGATTACGGATCTATTGTGAATGACTTATGCTTGGAGGGGGGGAATTACTTTGCGTTAGAACCAACTAAATTAACACCCACCTCAATACTATCAGATACTTTCTGTCCAAGGATCATATGTTCTACATCGTAATCAGAAAGCGTAATATTAAACGCTGCTTTTACTCCCAGCAGATCACCCGGAGCTTTCGTCTTAGTTTGCTCGCTTTCATCAAGGTAAGTCATAGTAGCATCGGCAGTAACTTCTTTTGTTACACCATGTATCGTAAAATCACCAATTACTTTTGCTGTTAGTTTGTTACTCTCAACAGATTTAACATCACTGACGCTTTTAATTTTAAAGGTGATTTCGGGGTAATTATCTGCATCAAGCCAGTCAGCACTTCTCAAGTGCTCATCCCGCAGATCAATCCCGGTTTTGATAGAGGCAGTTGATATAGATATTGTACCGGTTAATGTTGAGACATCTCCCACATTAAATGTTACACTTCCTTTTACATCATTGGTTAGCCCGTTAATATCTTCGAGAGGTGTTTCGCTGTAAAATGTTGCCTGGTTTCTTCCATACTGATCTACAAAAGAAAAACTTTGTTCCCCTGAAGCTTTTACATTAAAACCCTGTGCTAAAGCTGTAGCAACATACAAAACGATAACTATAAAAGTCTTTATTATGATTTTCATGCCTGCTTTTCTTTCTTTTTATCTTTGAATACAAATAATAAAACTACTGTTATTAGTGCCACGACAGCTGAGAAACTACCTGCATAATCTAAACCAATTATTATTTTATCAACCCATTCTTCATAAGTGTACCCGAAAAGCTCATCGTACTTTTCAATAAGCACCTGGGTTTTTGTAAATATCTCCGAACCGTGCGCCAGCCAAACAACTAACGCAGAGGCAATTAAAACCAATCCGATTATTAACGTGGTTTTTTGTTTTTTGTTCATGCTTTACTCATTTTTTTGTTTTATTATCATTACTATAAACTCTAAACCGGTTTTAAGAGTTAAACAGATTGGTTAAATTTAAGAATGATTTCAGCCGGTTTCTGTTGTCCGGAAATTATTATTCTATGTTACAACAAACGCTGGTATAGTGCAAGTGTTTTTCATCACTCATTTCATCTTAGTTCAAGTGCTTAGCAATAAATTATACGACATTATTATTATCGGCGGCGGCATTATCGGCTGCGCTGCTGCAATGGCTATTCTTAAAAACTCTCACTTTGAAGTCCTGGTTATTGAAGCAGAAGATAAACTTGCTGCACACCAAACAGGCAATAACAGCGGGGTTATTCATTCAGGACTTTATTACAAACCCGGTTCACTTAAGGCAAAAAATTGTACAGAAGGGAGAAAATTACTTTATAATTTTTGTGAAGAGTATAATATTAATTTTGAAAAATGCGGTAAGATTGTAGTCGCCGTAACTGAAGATGAAATTATACCGCTTAATGATCTGTACGAAAGAGGAATTGCCAACGGCTTAGATGGATTGAAAAAACTAAGCGCCGATGAGTTAAAAGATTATGAACCATACATTACAGGAGTTGCGGGATTGTTTGTTCCGCAAACCGGTATTGTTGATTTTTTACAGGTTACAAATACTTACGCTCAGATAATAAAAGAATCTGGCGGCGGGATTGAAACGGGTTGCAGGTTTCTATCAATCAACAGATCGGGGGGAGAAATAATTTTGAGAACATCACGGGGAGATATCAAATCAAAATTTTTAGTGAACTGCGGGGGACTTTATTCTGACCGCATAGCTAAAACTTGCGGCGTAAATCCCGGTTTACAGATAATTCCCTTTAGGGGTGAGTATTATAAATTAATAGAAGAAAAACAACATCTTGTAAAGAACTTAATTTATCCTGTGCCCAATCCAAAGTTTCCTTTTCTCGGTGTTCATTTTACAAGGATGATAAAAGGCGGAGTTGAAGCCGGACCAAATGCTGTGCTGGCTTTTAAACGCGAAGGATACAATAAAACTGATTTTTCTTTTAAAGATGTTTCTGCATTGTTAACTTATCCCGGTTTCTGGAAAATGGTTTCAAAATATTATAAGATGGGATTTGGAGAATTTTATCGTTCCTTCAGCAGGAATGCATTTGTTAAAGCATTACAAAAACTTGTTCCTGATCTGCTGCTTAGCGATATTGCAACAGGCGGCTCCGGTGTAAGAGCACAAGCGTTGGAACCGAACGGAAAGTTAGTTGATGATTTTAGAATTGCCGAAGCCGAAAGAATGGTTCATGTATTAAATGCACCGTCACCTGCAGCAACAGCATCTATTAGTATTGGAAATACAATTGCAAAAATGGTGAAGATAAAATTCGAGAAGGAAGTTTAAAGTGAAGAATTTGAATTTAATTTTTGAATTGAAAAAGTGTTTAAATTTGGAAAACCTGGATGAGATTAAGAAAACAATTTCTGGTGTTAAAGAGACTGTTAATAATAATGCTTCTAAAAAAGAAAAAATTAAAATTAGTGGAATTAGTGGCAATCAAGCTGAAGTAGAAAGGGAATTTATAATTAATGATCTAAATCAGATTCTGAAAACCAGGTCTATTGAAAGAACAAAGTATTATATAAACAGACTTATTAAAGGTCTTACCGAAAATAAAACCACAAAGATTAACGATTTAAACTTAAACAGATGGAAAGAATACGGAGACTTAATAATCGACAGTCTGTGGATAATAGACAAGCGAGACCAATCAGGTGCACATAAGGCTGATTACTGGGGCAACTTCATTCCGCAAATTCCTAACCAGTTTTTAAGAAGATATACAAAAAAAAATGATTGGATTTTAGACGCTTTTGCAGGCAGCGGCACAACCTTAATTGAGTGTAAGCGTCTCAGTAGAAATGGAATTGGTATTGAACTGAATTCAGATGTGGTAAAGCTTGCGAAAAGGAATCTTGCCAAAGAGAAGAACAAAAACAAAGTTAAGGTAAAATTAGTAGAAGGAGACAGCACAAAAGTTAATCTGAAAGATGAATTACAAAAAGCAGGTACAAAATCGGTTCAGTTTGTTTTTCTTCATCCGCCTTACTGGGATATAATTAAGTTCAGTAAAAAGAAGAATGATCTTTCAAATGCAAAATCGGTTGAAGAGTTTTTAGAAATGTTCGGGAAGGTTGTTGATAACACGTGCAGCGTGCTGGAAAATGGAAGGTATTTTGCTGTTGTAATCGGCGATAAATATTCTAACGGTGAGTGGATACCGCTTGGCTTTTATACAATGCAGGAAGTAATGAAACGGGGTTGCAAATTAAAATCTACTATAGTTAAGAATTTTGATACAACAAAAGGAAAGATGAACCAGAAGGAGTTATGGCGTTACCGCGCGCTTGCGGGCGGGTTTTATATTTTTAAACACGAGTATATATTTTTATTTCAAAAACGATAGCTTGTTTATATGTGCCAGTTGTCAATGTGCCAGGCACTTCTATCCAGTTCTACTTAAAGGTAGCTGGCACATGACAAGACAACAACTAACTATTAAAGAGCAAAGGCATGAGTCTATATCACTTAATAACATTTATTTTTATTTTATTTTTTTTAACAAGCTGTTCAGCTAAAGAAACCGGCAAGAATGTTTACGTGCGATTACATGACATCTGGGCGCTGGAATCTATTAATGGTGAAGAATTTATTAAGGATGAACTGAACAATCATCCTGTAATAGAAATTTACCTGGAAGAAAAAAGAGTGCAAGGAAATGCCGGCTGCAATACAATTAACGGTAAAGTAGAGGTTGATGGAAGTAATATTACATTTTCAGAAATCATTACAACCGAAATGGCGTGCCCGGGAAATCTTGAACAGAGATTCTTAACAGCACTGCAGAGTGTTGATAGTTACAAGCTTGAAAAGTTAAGATTGTTCCTTTATGAAAATGAAGAAGAAAGATTAGTTTTCAGAAAGATCGATTGAGTCCGGTAGCCGCATGCTTCGATTAATAAACGGTTAAAACCGTTAATACTTGATTTGGTTTAAAGGCAATACACCTCGATAAATCGAGGTGAGAATATAACTCATATTCTCCATCGGCTTCAGCCGATGGAAAAAGATAAAAATAAAAGAAATAACCGTTTCAACGGTTTTACAGAAAAGATGATTCTTAATTTAAACGATATAGAAACCGAACTTAAAAAACGTTTAACCTATCCATACAAATGGGGAAGGAAGCAGAATAACGAGTTCGATAAACTAACTAACTTTATTTACCGCACTTTTTTATTTGATGATGTTATAAAAGAAATAAACAGCAGGTTTAAAAAAGACAAGGAACACCAAAACATTTCTAACTATGCACTAAACAGGTGGTACAACTTCTGGTCTGCGCAGGCAGTGGAGAAAATTTTCTGCTCACTTCCTAACGTAAAACCCGCACTTGATAGCAAAGACAGGTTGGTTGATTTTGCAATAGACGGAGTAACATTCGATCACAAAACTTCTGTCTTCCCCAAAAATTTTCCTTATCCAATAAAAGAAGCCGTTAAGAAAACAGATGAGCTAATAAGATGGTTTTACAAAAACCAATCGCAGCAGCAAAGGAAGCATTTAAAAAACCGGTTGTTTGTTGTGCTCCATTCTCTCGATGGTGAACACTGGAAACTGAAAGCAGAAATCTGCTGGCTGAAGGAAAGAATTGAAAAGTATTTGGAAGGATTTAATCCTCATTATCTTTTAAAATTTCCACTTGAACCCGGTCATCAAACTCTTGCAGATGTAATCTGGGCTGTAAAAGCTTAATATACAACTCATCTCTGTCTAAATTTCCTCAAAAGTAACTGGCACTTTTTATCTCCTTTCTGCTTATCCTGCAAAAACTTATTTTACATTTTAAAATAACAATTTGTTTTTCTGATGATTCAGTTTCTTCCACTAGGCGGCGCAGGAGAGATAGGCGCAAACTGTTACTACCTGAATATAAACGGTACAGGTATAATCCTCGATTGCGGTATGCATCCTCAAAAGAAGGGACTGGATGCTCTTCCGGATTTTAATCTTTTAAAAAATAAACCGCTCGATCATGTCCTGGTTACTCACGCACACCAGGATCATCTGAACTCACTACCTTTTCTTATAAAAAAATTCCCTTATCTTAAGATTTCCACCACGCCGCAAACCCGCGCACTATCGGAGCTAACACTTCATAACGCAATTTCAATTCTTAAAAGAGAGGTAAGTGATGAGAGTTTTGAAATATATTCTCATGATGAAGTTGATTTATTAATAAAATCAGTTGATTACAAATCGTACGAAGAAGAATTTCACATTAAAGGATTTAGTAATCCAGATGATGAACCGGTAAAAGTTAAATATTACGATGCCGGGCACATACTCGGCTCTGCTGGAATTTATCTTAACTACAAAGGGTATAAAATATTTTATACGGGCGATATTAATATTTCATCTCAAACTCTCCTGCCCGATGCACAGCTTCCGAAGGAGAAAATTAATACATTAATTTCTGAAACAACTTACGGGGCAACCGACTCATCAAAAATTAAATCGTGGAGTGACGAAACTGAATACTTTGCACGCTCTTTAAATAATGTAATTAATGCCGGCGGTTCGGTTCTTATTCCGGTTTTTTCTTTAGGAAAAATGCAGGAAATTTTTGCAACTGTCCTGCTTCTTATGAAGAAAAATAAAGTAACCGATGTGGATATTTACACTGGTGGAATAGGAAAAAAAATAAACCGCGCTTATGATTACAACCGCTTTGTTGTCAACTATAACCAAAGCGAAATAGTCTTACATGACTCTCCTCAAAACGATATTAGAAATGTAACCAACTATGATGAATTCTTTAAGTTTCCTTCTATCGTACTTGCTTCCAGCGGGATGATAATTGAATCTACAACTTCTTTTAATCTTACAAAAAGATGGCTTAGGCAAAAGGGCTCAGCCATATTTACAGTTGGTTATATGGATGAAAGCACACCGGGTTATAAAATTGCAAAAGCAAAGAAGGGCGATAAGATTCAACTGACCAAATCAGATAAAAGAAGGGAGGTAAGATGCGATATAAAAAATTTCAATTTTTCAGCACACTCTAAAAGAGAAGAACTTATAAATATTATAGATAAATTGAAACCGGAAAATGTTATTCTTGTTCACGGCGATGAAGAAGCAATTGACTGGATGGGAAATGCAACTCTGAAAAAGTTTAATGGTATAAAAGTTTACGCTGCATCGCCCGGGAAAGAAATATTATTTGATTTATACAACAAATAATTGATATTTTAAAGTAACCAGTTTTAACAAAAAAGGGGAATAGGGGATGATGAATAGTTTGCACAGTATATATTCTAACTTTTGCTTGTGTTAAATCCCGAACTATGCACATTCTTGTATTCCCTTTGCTTCATTCAAAAATATGTACAAGAATAATAAAATCCTGTTTTAAAAACTTAAGAAACGGAGGATTAGTATGTCACACTTAAAAGAAAGACTTGCACAAAAAATAGACGAGTGGCGCCCGCGAACCGCAAAACTATTAAAAGAGCATGGCGATAAAAAAGTTGGCGAAGTTACAATAGCCCAGGTTATTGGCGGAGCCCGTGGTGTTAAAAGTTTAACAACCGATATCTCTTATCTCGATCCATTTGAAGGTATTCGTTTCAGGGGATACACAATCCCGGAAACCCTGGAAGCACTGCCAAAAGTTCCCGGCAGTGAAATGCCTTACGTAGAAGGATTCGTTTACCTGCTTCTCACCGGCGAAATTCCCTCAGATGAAGATGTGAAAGATGTTGCGGCAGAGTTTAACAAACGCCAGCAGGTTCCGCAGTATGTGTTTGATGTTTTGAGAGCGCTTCCGGCAAACTCTCACCCAATGACAATGTTCTCTGCCGCTATTCTCGCGATGCAGAGTGATTCTGTTTTTGTTAAAGAATATAGCGCAGGGCTGGGTAAGATGGATTACTGGAAACCAACTTACGAAGATGCGCTTAACCTTTTAGCCAAATTACCCAGGATAGCTTCTTACATTTACAGGTTGAAGTATAAGAATGATGACATCATCGAGCCGGATCCTAAACTTGATCTTGGCGGTAACTTTGCTCATATGATGGGCATTGATAAACCGTATGATGAAGTTGCCAGGTTATATTTCATTCTTCACAGCGACCACGAAAGCGGAAATGTAAGCGCTCACACTGGGCATCTTGTGGCAAGCGCTCTTTCGGATGTTTATTATTCCATATCTGCAATGATTGACGGACTTGCAGGACCTCTGCACGGCTTAGCTAACCAGGAAGTATTGCGCTGGATGCAGGGTGTAATGGATAAGATGGGCGGTAAAATTCCTACGGAAGAAGAGATGAGTAAGTTCGTTTGGGATACTTTAAATTCCGGGCAGGTTATTCCGGGATTCGGGCATGCAGTATTGAGAAAAACCGATCCGCGTTACCAGGCACAGAGAGAATTTTGCCTGAAGCATTTACCCGATGACCCGATATTTAAATATGTTGATGTGCTTTACAAAGTTACTCCACCTATTTTGCAGGAACAGGGTAAAGCAAAGAATCCGTGGCCCAATGTTGATGCGCAATCGGGTGTTATACAATGGCACTACGGTTTAACCGAGTATGATTTCTACACTGTTCTCTTTGGAATTGGAAGAGCAATTGGTGTGCTTTCAAACATTATCTGGGACCGTGCACTTGGTTACCCGATAGAGAGACCAAAATCTGTTACAACTGCAATGCTCGAAGAGGTTGCAGGAATAAAGAGTTAATTAATAATTAATTTTCTTCAAAAAGAAAGGGATGTCAAACGGCATCCCTTTTTTATTTTAAGTAACAACTATTCTCCTCAAATATCCTATTCTCCACAATTATTTATAACTTTAAAGTAGATACCCTTTACAGCTTTTTATTCCGCCTTCGCGTTCCGTTTCGGCGGACGAGAAAATTGGTAAATCCTCGTAGCTTACTGCGGAAACTTGGGTCCAGAGTTTTCTCTGGGCTTCATACTATTATTAAGGACAGCAGTTAAATGAGTGACTTAAAAGATAATCTACTTTCAGCAGACGTTTCAGATTTAAAAGAAAAATTCTTTTCCGGCAGGTCTGCCCTTGAAGAAGAGCAGGTAAAGCTGCTTTACAGGGAGTTGCAATCTGTAACAAAAAATATTACTGATAATGATCTTTTCTCTTCCGATACCGGTTTAGTTACAGAACTTACTGAAATTCTTCAATCGGTTGTTCCGGGTGAATTTGCAAGCCCGCTGATGGAAAGTTTTGATAAGGAAATTTTTTTCGG
>JAZGGS010000003.1:0-6057 GCA_036480595.1 Ignavibacteriaceae bacterium | reverse complement strand
ATCCTTATAAAGGAATTTTCGTTAAGATGATTTTCAAAATATTTCATAGTTTTTTGTTTTAAAAATCTTCCTAGCTCGCTGTTAATCATAACATAATCATCCTGGGCTTCAATCCATTTTATTTTTTCAACAGGAACGATGGAAATTTTTGCGCCGTCCTTTATAACAACTCTTTCAAGAAACTCAATTTTTTTATCGTTATGATCTATGATGTTTTTAATTACGGAATCCTGCTTAAACTTATCCTTAAGCTGCAGGAAAGCTTTATCTAAAGCGGCGTTAAACCGTTCTTCAGAAAAAGGTTTTAGCAGGTAATCGGCTGCGTTAACTTCAAATGCTTTAATTGCATAATGATCGTAAGCAGTTGTAAAAATAATTAAGGGCGGATCTTCAAGCAGTTCAAGCATTTCGAAGCCGTTAATTTTCGGCATCTGGATATCTAGAAAAACAATATCCGGTTTTAGCCCGTTGATTTTTTTTATTGCATCAAATCCGTTTGCACACTCTGCAAGGATTCCTATATTAGGATGCCTGGCAAGGTAACCCCTGGTTATATCACGGGCTAACTTTTCATCATCAATTATTATTGCTGTAATTTTTTCGTTCATATTTTTTATTGTATTGTTTGTGCAAATTCGTAACCCCCTTTTTTTGCCACTAATTACACGAATTATCGCTAATTAACCTTCTATTTCTATCGGAATAAATAATGTTACGCTGAATTTACCTTTTTCTTTTTTTACATCCATTAAATTATCTATGTGATAGATCAGTTTCAATCTTTCATAAATATTTTTTAAACCTACCCCGGTTCCTTTTTGGGGTGAAGAAGTTTCATCAAAATCATTTTCTATTGTAATTCTTAAAAACTCATCCTGACGACTGCATTTTAAAGTTAATATTACTTTATCAAGGGTTTCATAAACAGCATGCTTAATAACATTTTCGAAAAGTGGCTGCAACAGCATATTTGGAATTTCAACATTTTCACATTCTGCTCCAATTTCTTCTTTAAATTCAAACTTATCTTCAAAACGAACCTTTTCAATTTGCAGGTAAAGCCGGATATTTTTTAACTCCTCGCTAAGTTTATTTTTTTCGCAATCATTGGTTGCAAGTATATAGCGCAGGAAGTCTGCAAGCTTAAGTATCATACTCTTTGCTTTACCGGGATCGATTTCTGTTAAAGCGCTAATCGAGTTTAAACTGTTGAATATAAAATGAGGATTTATCTGGAATTTTAATGATTTTAACTCAGCTTCGGTTACAAGATTTTTTAGCTCAACTTCTTTAATCATTCTTTCGTTGAAGCCGGTGTAGTAAATAATCATATAATAAAAAGAGGTGATAAGCGCATAGAATAAAATTCCTATTAAAAACCGCCAGGGTAAAGTAGTGTAAATAAATGTTTCGTAATTATCTGAAAAACCGATTATACCAAGCATAATGTAAGTGCCAAGAAGGAGCCACAAAATTGCAGTGATAACTGCACCAATTAAATGGCTTATAAGAACCTTTGAGAGCTTGTTTTGTTCGAGGGGAATGTACCTTGCGGGGTACCATAAACTTAAACCCAAACCGCCAAGTAAAATTGTAAATGTAAAACTATCTGCAACCGATGTATCGGTTCCTATATCAGTTCCGAAATAAAGTAATAAAAAATTTATTAGTGCAAGGATTAACCAGCATAGAAGATAGATGTTAAAGTTTTTAAAACTTTTAAGTATAGGATTTGCAAACATTACTAAGCAGTTTTATAAGTAAGTTTTAATTTCACCGCCGCCAAACATTGCCAAACCTTTAATGTGGAGAGTTCTTGAATGATCGATTGCAACAGCAGGATTCCTAACGCTTTTATTAGAAAAACCGCCTAGGATTGATGTAACATTAACAACAATATTCCAATCTTTAGGAACAATTATAGTTGTTCCCCCAAAAATTGTAAGTACATCAATTACATTATCGCCGCTGGCAAGGTTACAGTTCATTAAATTTATTTCTGAACCGCCAAAAATTGCAGTGATATTGCCGCCTTTAAAATTATCAGATGAAATTAGTTTTGTACCACCCCCGAAAATTGCAACATCATCTATCTTATCTTTGTTAATCTTAGCATCCAAATCATCAGTACAGCATTCAAGAGCGCTTTTCCTCTTTTTAAAGATGATATAAACACCCAGTACAATCAACAAAGCCGGGATAACTATGCCGCCATCATACTCAATTCGCGGGTAGATTCTGGGGATAAGAAAGAAAACGCCCAGCCCGGTTAATAATCCGCCGGTTAATCGTTTTGATGTGTTAACAAGGATGAATACACCAATGACGAGCATTACAAAGGGCCAGGAAAAGATAACCCGCCCGATATGAAAATCCAGAACATCGAGAGAGCCAAGCAGAAATAATCCACCCAAAAATATTAAAACCGCACCAAGAACTACCCTTTTATCCAATCCATTTTGTGTCTCAGACATTTTTGATTCCTCTTTCTTTACAAAATTTCTACCAAAACCTATATAAAATTGTATTGTAATAAAAGAAAAAATCGGTGAGTGGGGTATATTTATCGGTGATTGGGATTGATTTCGTGCTGTACTAAAAATACTTATTTATAATAAAGCCAGCTCGGCTATACCCAAGTGAGTAAGCATACATTAAATCTTCTTTAGATTTCCTTCTATCTCCACTATAAAAACGTGCTAATCCTCTTTGATAATATGCTTCGCTATAATAGTTATCAAAAGTAATTGCAGTTGAAAAGTCCCTAATAGCTTTTTCAAATTCATTAACTGCTATAAAAGCTTTTCCCCTCCAAAAGTACAATTCTTTAACGTGGGGATTTAAATTTATTTCCTCATCAAAGATGGATATTGCACCATAATAATTACCTTCCTCAAATTCTTGTAGTCCTAAATCAATTAGAGAGTGTTCTAAATCTGTGTCCATTTCGTTATACAATTCAGGTGAATTTACTCTACAGATTACCACATCGCCGCCAGGTATAACTCCGTCACCGCAGATTGTTATTCTGTCGGGACGTTTAGGGTTTCTGAAATTATTAGGAGAGTATGATCTTGGATTTTTCACTTCAACAGTTTTCGGTTTGCTGTCAGAATCATTTCTTATCCTGTTAATGCGGTCCTTTCTTGTTGATTCAGTTCCTCTCCCACCAGTATCTTTATTCCGCTGTGCGGATGTATTAATTAGAGGAAGAATTGCTATAAGTAAAATAATTATTGATTTCATCACATTTACCTTTTGGCTGGTTTAAATAATATAATGAAGCCATCGATAATTATACCAATTATTGAAAGGGAGATTGAACTAGTTTTAGTTTAGATGTGTTCCGCGCTTTAACTTAGCTCAAGATGAATTTTAGTTAAACTTCTTCTTCAACAAGATTGGCTTCTTTCACTTTTTCCAGCGCCTGTTCTAAATCTGCTATAAGGTCATCCGGGTTTTCAATACCAACAGACAATCTTACTAGACCATCTGCAACCGAGGCAGCTAATCTTGCTTCTTTACCCATGGAAAAATGAGTCATGCTGGCTGGATGCTGAATAAGAGTTTCAACTCCGCCAAGACTTACAGCAAGCTGGCAAAGCTTAACCGAGTTCATAAGAATTTTGCCTGCTTCAATTCCACCTTCAACTTCAAAGGTAATCATCCCGCCTGTATCTTTGTGTTGCTTTAATCCTATTTTATACTGCGGGTGACTTTTTAGACCGGGATACATTAAGTTATTAACCAGCGGATGTTTCTCAAGATGTTCGGCAATCTTTTGTGCGTTCTGGCTATGTTTTTCCATCCTGATTGCTAATGTCTTTAATCCTCTGTGAACAAGGAATGAATTAAAAGGATTAATAACGCCTCCCAACTGGTTAAGGATTTTTCTAAAGCTTTTATAAGTTTCTTCATCCTTAACAACAATAATTCCTCCCACAACATCTGCATGCCCGTTAAGGAATTTTGTTAAACTGTGCATTACTATATCTGCACCAAGCATTAAAGGATTTTGAAGTGCGGGACTCATAAATGTGTTATCTACAACTACTTTTGCATTATGCTTATGAGCAATTTTAGAAATCTCTTCAATATCGGAAATGCATAGAGTAGGGTTTCCAGGAGTTTCCACAAAGACCACTTTTGTATTTTCCTTGATTGCATTTCGCACGTTGTCAACATCTGTCGAATCAACAAAAGTTGTTTCAACTTCAAACTTTTTCATAACGGTGTTTAGCAAAGTTGTAGTAGGACCATAAACCGCAACGGGGCATACAACATGATCTCCTGCAGAAAGTAAGCAAGCAAAAATTGTATGCGTTGCAGCCATACCGCTTGCACAGCCAAGTGCTTTGTAGCCGCCTTCTAGTTCTGCAATTGCATTTTCCATTGCTTCAATTGTAGGATTTGCCATCCGTGTATAGATGTATCCTTTTTCTTCACCTGCAAACAATGAAGCACCATGCTGTGCGGATTTGAATTTAAAAGTTGAGGTCTGGTAAATTGGGGGAACTACAGCTCCGTACTCATATTCATCAATTCCTGAATGAACACATTTAGTTTGAAAATCAATATCAGAATTCTTTTTCATTTTAATATCTCCTTTGTAATTACCTTAAGCGGGTCTGCAATATTATGTTTAATTTTTATAAAGAATGTATAAATAAATTCTCAACACAAAATTACTCTTTTTCGTTTTGAAATTAAACTTAAATCAAAGTGACAGTTATATTTGAGAAAAGTTTTAGATATGGCACCCGGAAATTAACAAAAATGACTATCTAAAAAAAAACGAAATAATACATTTTCTTCATTTTCTAGTATATTTCCCCATCAAGAATTAAATAATTACTTCTAAACTGTGTTAAAAGAAAAAATACTCGTAACCTCGGCATTGCCGTACGCTAACGGTCCGCTTCATCTTGGGCATTTAAGTGGGGCTTACCTGCCGGCGGATATTTATGTGCGTTATAAAAGACTGAATGGCGATGATATTATTTACATTTGCGGCTCTGATGAGCATGGTGTGCCGATTACAATAAGCGCCGATAAAGAGAACGTATCGCCCCAGGTAATTATTGACCGTTACCACGAAATGAATTATGATGCGTTTAAAAAATTTGGAATGAGCTTCGATAATTTTTCAAGAACCAGCTTACCGATCCATCACGAAACTGCAAAGGAATTCTTCCTGGAATATTATAACCAGGATTTGCTAAAAGAGAAAAAATCATTCCAGTTTTATGATGAAAAATCTAAAATGTTTTTACCCGATAGATACGTTGAAGGTACATGCCCCAATTGTGGTTTTGAAGAAGCCCGCAGTGATGAATGTGAAAACTGCGGTAAACTTTATGAGCCCGCGGAGTTAAAGAATCCAAAAAGTAAGGTAAGCGGTGAAACACCTGTACTTAAAGAAACTTCTCACTTTTATTTTCCGCTTGGCGATTTTCAACCGCAGCTTGAAAAATATATTGATGAAATGAATGAAAAGTATGGCTGGAAAGAGAACGTTATGCAGTACTGCCGCGGCTGGTTTAAAGACGGATTGAGGGACAGGGCTGTAACTCGCGATCTGGATTGGGGAGTTAAAGTTCCGTTGGATAATGCAGAAGGCAAAGTGCTTTATGTTTGGTTCGAAGCGGTGCTTGGGTACATCTCCTCAACAAAAGAATACTCAGAAAAAATTGGCAAACCCGATTTGTGGAAAAAATACTGGCAGGATGAAAAAACTAAATACATTGCTTTTATTGGAAAAGATAATGTAGTATTCCATTGTATAGTTTTTCTGGCAATGCTTAAAGCATGGAATAGTGGAGAAAATGTAAAATATTGCTTACCTCAGAATGTACCCGCTAACGAGTTTCTTAATTTTGAAGGAAAGAAATTTTCCAAGAGTAGAAATTGGGGAATTAGTGCATTCGACTTTCTGAAAATATTCCCTGCCGATCCGCTTCGTTATACCCTGGCTGCTAATCTGCCGGAAAACAGGGATACAGATTTTCAATGGAAAGAATTTCAAGCTAAAAATAACAGCGAACTTGCAGCAATTTT
>JAZGGS010000002.1:0-8347 GCA_036480595.1 Ignavibacteriaceae bacterium | reverse complement strand
TAAAATTCCGCCGGAACCGGACAAGTATAAACAGATGAAATCATTTAAAGAAATATATCTAAAATCTGAAAATAAGATTGCCGGAATTGCAGCCGCCCCCGGTATTGTAATTGCAGATGCTTACCTGGTAACTAAGGAAAAACTTGATGTAAGTAAAGCAGACATAACCGATGTTGAAAAATCCAAGCAAGATCTTATTGAAGCGCTTGCAAAATCTAAAAAAGAATTAAATAAAATTTTTTCAATTGCGCGGGAAAAAATGGATGATGTTCGTGCAGCTATTTTTGAGGCACAGATAATGATCCTGGATGATCCGATATTAATTGAAAATATTAATAAGAGAATTGAAGAGGAGAAAAAGCAACCCGAGTATATTGTTGATGATGAAATTTCGAAGTACCAGGCTAAGATGATCCTTTCTCACGAATCATATATGAAAGAACGCGCACAGGATATTGAGGATATTAAACAAAGGATTATAAGGAACCTGCAAAAAAAGAGATGGCAATCTAGAATTCAACAGGATGTAATTGTTGTTACCGAATCTCTTACACCTGCTGATACTCTGCTTCTTTCACGAAATAAAGTCTTGGCTTTTGTAACAGATCACGGTGGATTAACCTCGCACGCAGCAATCATTTCACGTTCGCTTAACATTCCTGCTGTTGTAGGAACACACAACGCAACAGAGCAGATTGAAGATGGAGATAAATTAATAATTGATGGATTCCATGGTTATATTTTACTAAATCCAACCAAGGAACAGATAAAGTTTTTCAGTAAGAAGCATGAAAAACTTGTTGAACTTCAGAAAGGACTTGAGGAACTACAAGACCAGCCGGCTGTTACTAAAGATGGCAAGGAGATTAAACTTCTCGCTAACGTGGATGTATCAGGTGAGATTGACCTGGTTATTACAAGCGGTGCACAAGGAATTGGCTTATACCGTTCTGAGCAGATTCTGGATGAAACAGGTGAATTTCCTACTGAAGACGAACTGGAAGTTATTTACTCAAAATTATCATCAAGAATCTATCCCAACCATATTACTATCCGGGCTTATGATATTGGAGGCGATAAATTCAGGTTTTTAGATTATCAAGAACCGAATCCGTTTTTGGGATTAAGAGGTATAAGACTGCTTCTTGAAAATCCGGCTCTCTTTAAAAACCAGGTACGTGCAGTTCTAAGGGCAAGTTTAAATAAAAATATAAAATTTATGCTTCCTATGGTTACAACTATTACCGAAGTTCGCAAATCAAAAAAGTATATTGATGAATGTAAACGCGAACTTAGAAAGAAGAAGATCCCCTTCGATAATGATATACAAATAGGTATAATGGTAGAAGTGCCTTCGGCAGCGTTGCTGATAAAAGAATTTGCTGAAGAAGTTGATTTCTTTAGTATCGGAACTAATGATCTTATTCAATACCTGATGGCTGTTGACCGTGGAAACGACCTTGTTTCAGATCTTTACCAGGAATTCAGCCCTGTTGTTTTAAGAACTATGAAGTATATTTTAAATGATGCGGCAAAATCAGGAACTCCGGTTAGTATTTGTGGTGAAATGGCAGCCGATACCCTGGCAATGCCACTGCTTATAGGTTTAGGGCTTGAAGAATTGAGTCTGTCGCCAACAACAATTCCATATGCAAAAAGGATAATCAGAAACTTCGAATATAAACGTGCTAAAGCACTTGCAGATAAATGTCTTAAACTTTATACCGAAGAAGAAATTGAAGAAACAATTCAAAAGTTTTTTGTTGATAACAAAATTACCAGAACCCGCCATATTATTTAAATGCCTATGAAAATTTCTGAGTTAAAAGAAAAATTTGATCTTCAAAACCAATTCCAGGTTTTAACAGATTCTTATAAGCAGGTTGAATATGCCTGGAATAATGAGTTCGATTTAATGCATTTGCAGGATTCTAATTACAACCTGGTATTGCTTGCAGGCATGGGCGGATCAGCTATTAGCGGAGATTTAATACCTGATTATTTAGCTGATGAACTGGGCATTCCTTTTATTGTCAGCCGAACATACTCACTCCCGAATTTTGTAGATGAAAACTCGCTCGTTATTATTTCATCCTATTCGGGTAACACCGAAGAAACATTATCTGTTTTTGAAGAAGCTTTAAAAAGAAAATGTAAAATTGCTGCTATTACTTCTGGCGGGCAGGTTAAAAAGATTTGTGACGAGAAAAAATTATGCTGCATTAATATTCCCTCCGGTTATCAACCACGCTATGCACTTGGTTTAAGTTTCTTTTCGCTACTCAAATTGTTACAACGGGTAGGAATTGTTGAAAACCAGGATAGTATTGTTATGCAAATTAATTCGCTCTGGAAAAAGAAGGGTGAAGAATATTCAATTGAAGAGAATAGAGCTTTATCACTTGCATTAGAGCTTACTGGATTTTTACCTATTATCTATTCGGCTGCTCAATTTACTTCTGCAGCAGGCTACAGGTTCAAATGCCAGCTTAATGAAAATTCAAAACTACTTGCGTTTTCAAATGTTATACCTGAGATGAATCATAATGAAATTATCGGCTGGGAAACATTTGAAGAAAATAAATTATTCACTAAAGTAATTACTATATCAGACCCTGATTATCATCCCCAAATAAAAAAACGTTTTAAGATTACCAGCGAGCTTGCAAAGCAAAGCGGTGTAGAAGTAATTAATATTGAAAGCAAGGGAAAAAACAGGAAGGTACGATTATTTGATTTGATTTATTTGTGTGATTGGATATCTTACTACCTGGCACTGTTACGAAACCATGATCCGTCGGAAATAGCGTATATAGAAGAATTGAAGAACCGGCTTACATAAAAAATTATTTTTTCATTATTGCCGTGCTGGATTTATTTTATGCGTTTGCATTCATTCAACTTAAAACAAATTGTAGTTTTCTTCTGTTTCCTTTTTTTCATTATTACTGAAGTTACACTTGCCCAGTTTTTCTTTTTTGGCAGGAATAAAGTACAGTATGAAGAATTTGATTGGAAAATTCTTCGAACCGAACACTTTGATATTTATTACTACGATGAAATGGGGAGTATAGCTGAGATTGGTGCATACTATGCCGAAGAAGTTTATGATGAGCTAAAAGTTGAATTAAACCATGTAGTAACCCGCCGCGTACCATTAATCTTTTACAACACTTCAATTGATTTTCAACAAACAAATATAACTCCCGGTTTAATACCAGAAGGTGTTGGTGGATTTTTTGAATTCCTGAAAGGACGGGTTGTACTCCCTTCAAACGGTTCGTTGCACGACTTCAGGCATGTTATACGGCACGAGCTTGTTCATGTTTTTATGACAAATAAAGTTTACCGTGTTTTGAAAGACCATCGCATTCCTACAAATAAAATGCCACCGCTATGGTTTGTAGAAGGTCTTGCGGAATTTCTCTCAACCGAAGTTGATGCCCAAGCAGAAATGCTTATGAGGGATGCTATAATTAACAACTACTTTGTTGGTCTCCAGGATATATATAAAATTTATGGTTCCTTCCTTATGTACAAAGAAGGACAAAACTTTTTGGAGTTTGCATCTGAAAAATACGGAAAAGAAAAAGTGCTGTTGCTGCTAGATAATTTTTGGATGTATCCTAATTTTAGTAATGTAATTGAACACACTTTTAAAAATGCTTATGAACGGATTGATGCTGAATGGCAGTATTACCTAAGAAAAAAATATTTTCCACTTATGGAAGATAATTATCCCACTGAATTTGGATCAAAAAAAATTACTGAGGATGGTTATAATTTTTCACCCGTTTATTTTGAGATAGATAAAAAAAAATATTTATATTTTTTGGCAAACAGGGATGGCTATTCTTCACTTTACAGGGTTGAACTTACTCCGGAATATTTGAAGTTTGATTATCCCGAACTTATTCTTAGAGGAGAAATGACTGAAGAGTTTGAATCGTTTCATCTGTTCCAGGCATCTATAGACATTTCAAAAAACGGTTTGCTGGCTTTCATAACTAAAAAAGGGGGCTCAGATGCTCTTCATTTCTATTCGGTTTATGAAAAAGCAGTTGTTAAAACTTTTCAGAAGCATGAATTAATTAATATATCATCTCCAAAATTTTCTTCGGATGGCAATAGGTTAGTCTTTAATGCAGTTGATAGAAAAGGTTTCAGCGATTTATTCATTTTAGATTTAACCGATAATGAATTGTACCGTCTAACAAACGATTATTACGATGAAAAACATCCATCTTTTGGTTTAACAGATTATCAAATACTTTTTTCTTCAGATAGAACAGGCGGCAAATATGCTCATAAGTATAACCTCTTTTCTTATAACCTTAATAATTATGAAATAAAATATGTTACTTACCTGGAAGCTAATAGTTTTTCACCAGTTGTTTCACCTGATAAGCAAAATCTTTTATTTACTTTTGAGTTAGATGGAGTACGGAATTTATACGAACTCCCAATAGAAAACCGTGAATTTGGAACTAAAGTTTCAAAAGTTTCCAACTTTATTTCAAGTACATTTAATCCTTGTTATATTGATTCTTCCACTATTGTATTCTCGGGTTTTGAAAATTTTGCATTTGATCTCTTCACAAAAAAAATAGACCGTGCAAATAGAGATTCCTCTTTTGTGATTGAAATGAATTTAGATACAGTTCGCACAACCTGGAAGGCAAAATTGCTTCGGCTTCCTTCCGAAAGAAAAAAAGTTCAATACGAAAAAGAATATGCTCTTGATTTTGCGCAAAGCGTTGTGGCTACTGATCCCGTGTTCGGAACACGTGGTGGAGCTATATTTTCGGTAAGCGATCTGCTGGGTGATGACAGGTATTCAATATTGATCTATAACTCAGCAGGCGTTCAAAGCGATATTTTAAAAAGTTTTAACATTGTACTTCAGAAAATAAACTTTGGCGACAGGGTAAACTTTGGTTATGGAATTTTTCATTTAAGCGGAAGAAGATTTGACATAACTGATCCCGATGAATTCTTTTACGAAAGAAGTTTTGGTGCTTCATTTTTACTCAGTTATCCTATCTCAAAGTTTCAACGATTGGAAGCAACTGTAACCATCCGTAATTCGAATAAAGAAATTATTCCAAACGTGGTTGAGCGAAAAGCTCTTCTCTTCACAAACACTTTTGGTTACGTAATTGATAATTCATTATGGGGTCCAACCGGTCCTATTGCCGGTATGCGTGGAATATTAATGCTCGGTTACACAAGCGATATAAAATACAGTAACGTAAATTACTTTACCGTTATAGGTGATTACAGGTATTATCAAAGATTTTGGTTAACAACATTACTCGCATTTCGTGCAGCAGCATTTTACAACGAAGGTAAAGAAGCCCGCAGGTTTTTTATTGGAGGAAGCTGGGATTTGCGCGGCTGGCCAAGGTTTTCAATTAGAGGAGAGAAAATATGGCTTACATCTCTCGAATTAAGGTTCCCTTTAATTGAACAAATCGGTATTAAGTTTCCGTTTTTCAGTCTTGGATTTTGGGGAATGAGAGGCGCACTCTTTTTTGATATGGGAAGTGCGTGGGATAAAAAATATGAAACAACATTAGGTTCTGTGGGATTTGGTTTTAGGTTTAACTTATTTGGTGTGTTAACGTTAAGGTATGATATTGGCAAAAGAATAGAAGATGATTTTACAAAATTTCAAAAGGGTTTATTCTATCAATTCTTTTTTGGATGGGATTTTTGAAAACTAAACTTATAATACTGGCAATTTTACTTATGATGCTTTTCGGTTGTGCCAAATCGATAATAAAAATTGCAGCTAAAAAAGATGATAATCCTTTCCGGATGTTCGGTAAAGTTCCGTCAAGGGAATTCTATGTTCCGGTTAATGTTAGCGATTCGCTTAACCTGGTTTGGGAAAATAGTGTAAACGGAAGTTTTACAAATTCGTCAGTATCAGTTTACGATGATTTAGTTTTTGTTAACGACTTATCGGGCAGAGTATATTGCTTCCGGTTTGATGATGGAAAACAACTGGGAAAAATTAAATACAAAGGCGCTGTTTATTCTGCTCCAATTCCGTTTAAGAATTTACTCATCTTCCCCGTTGCACTTGAGAAAGAGAATTTTACAGAACTGGTTTACTACGATTATTCCGCCGGGGAAGAATTAGAAATTATAGAATTGCCGGGAAGAGTCCTTACAGAAATGATTGCAGTTGAAGATGGAGTTATCTTCAGTACAGAAATCGGTGCAGTTTTTAAATTTGATTTATATGGAAAGAAAGTTTGGGAAACTCACACAAGAGTTCCTACACGCAGTTCTCCATCAATGAAAAACAACCTTCTCATCTTTGGAAATGATAAGGGTGAAATAATCTCTCTCGATACTTCAACTGGCGATTCTGTTTATGTTTCCAATGTTGGCGGCAGCTTTTTCAGCGGATCTACTATTGTTGATAACGTAATTTACATTGGGAATAGTAATGGAAAGTTATATGCGCTAAACCTTGTTGATGGAAAAGTGATTTGGGAATTCGACAGCGAAGCGAAAATTTTAATGACACCTGCTGCCGATGAAGAAAATATTGTATTCGGAAATCTTGCGGGGCTCCTGTTTTCTTTAAACAAAACTGATGGAACGCTTAACTGGAAAACCAAATTCCGTGGAGTGCTGAACACTACCCCATTGTTGCTTAAAAATAGGATCGTTGTTCCCGAAGTTTTTTTCTCATTCCACTTGGTTGATAAAAAAGATGGCAGCGTAATTAAAGATTTTCAACTGGATGGAAGAGCTAAATATTCTCCTGTTTACTATAAAGATATTCTTTTTATAGGATATGATAACGGAAACTTAAGTGCTTATGAATTTATTAAATAAAATATGCTTCACTTTTTTGCTTTTCTTCTTATTCACTGCTGAATATTATGCACAGGATTGCATTGCAGAATTAATCATTGAGTCGGATATTGAAAGAGTTGAGATTTTTATAAATAATATTTCAGTTGGTGTAGGAAGCCTGTTCAGTATTAAACTGGAAAATGGTGACTATGCTGTAACTGTAAATGATAATAGTGGCAGGTGGGATGCCCGCTCATTTACAGATACGCTACATATTTCTGATTGTAATGACATAAAACTTAACTATAATTTCCGTTCTGAAGTTTTATTAGATACCGAACCGCAGAATGTTTATGTCTTCAATAAAGATTCATTGATTGGTTTTACGCCGCTTTTTATTCCTGTTGATCTTGAAAAAGTTTACCTGCAAAAACCGGGTTACTTAGCAAAAGAAGTTTTGCCTGATGAAATATATTCTTTTCAGAAAATAACACTTGATTATATTGGCGAGGAAAAAAAAGAGAGTTTTTTTGAGGGAACGCTGTTTAAATTATTAGTTGGGTCAGCAGTCTTACTGGGCGCAAGCACTGCTTACTTCAAATTGGAAGCAGATAAAAAATTTGAAGAGTACTTAATTACCGGCGATAAAGATCTTTTGGATCAAACGAACCGGCTCGATGTAATAAGCGGTGTAACTTTTGTTGCGATGCAAATAAATTTTGGATTTATTATGTATTTATTCCTTACTGATTAAGCTACTCTTTTGCTAAATTAGTTCATGTCTTTATTTCTACATTTATTATGTTAACTGTTTTAGAATCATTAAATCTATCTACTGATTATTTGCAGAAGCATAACATCGAATCCCCGCGGATCAATGCAGAATTATTACTTGCATCAATACTAAATTGCAAGCGGCTCGATCTTTACCTGGCATTTGATAAACCTTTGAGGGAGGAGGAACTTGAAAAGTACAGGAACTTTATTAAACGAAGAGGGAAGTTTGAACCTCTTCAATACATTACTGGTTCAGTAGAATTTTATGGAATGGAAATAAAAGTTAATCCCTCGGTGCTTATTCCACGAGCTGAAACTGAAATTTTAATTGATGTTGTAATTGAGCAAGTAAAAATAAAAGAAGAAATAACTATAATGGATATCGGGTGCGGCAGCGGCAACATTGTAATTGCTCTTGCTGCTAATATTTCTAATTGTAAAGTATTTGGAACAGACATCAGTAAAGATGCGTTGAAAATCTCTACAGAAAATGCAGAAGCTAACGGAGTAAAGAATAAAACCGAATTTCATTTAAAAGATATCTTTTCAGATGACTTTTCAGATTTGCCGAAAGTGGATATCATCGTTTCCAATCCGCCTTATGTTTCAGAAGAAAAATTTGTTACACTGCAGAATGAAATTAAATATTTTGAACCCAATATTGCTGTTACCGATTTTTCAGACGGCTACAAATTTTATAAAGCTATTTCCGAAAAAGTAAAAAAATTGTTGAAACCGGGTGGTAAAATATTTT
>JAZGGS010000001.1:0-15901 GCA_036480595.1 Ignavibacteriaceae bacterium | reverse complement strand
GAAACTTTAAGATTCTATGAAAAGAAAGGTGTAATATCAAAACCCTAATTTCAGCCAAAATGTAGCCCAATTTACACTGCCCAATAATACACTTGACAAATAGACATTATTTAGTACTTTAGCATTTACTAAAATAATAAAGGAGTTAAATAGTGAAAAAGAAAAATATACTTGTTGAAGGACATCTCTGTATTGGTCCGCATTTTACAGACGAAGAGTTTGGTTTAATAAAAAAGAATATAAATCAGCTTGAAGGATTAAACACTCTTGCGGATCTTCTTTCGGTTGTTGGAAATGCTGTGCGATTGAAGATTGTCTATCTTCTTTATGCACATAAAGAACTATGTGTTTGTGATCTTGCGGAAATTCTTCAAATGAGTGATTCTGCAGTTTCGCAGCATTTAAGAAAATTAAAGGACAAGCTCATCGTTAAAAGCAGAAAAGATTCCCAAACAGTTTATTACTCTTTAGAGAGTAAATTGTTTATTGATATTCTTTCACAGTACTTTGTTATTCCGGAAGTACAAAACAGGTTTGATCTTATAATTCAAAATTAAGAGTTGTCATTCCCGTGAAAACGGGAATCCAACTGGATTTATGCTAAGGAGATCCCCGCTTTCGCGGGGATGACATACAGTGAAAAATTAAAATAATTAAATCAACAGGAGACTAAAATGAAATACTTATTAATTCTTTCAACATTAGTAGTGTTCGCGTTATCAGCAACAATCAGTGCACAATCCGAAACAAAAAGTAATGAAACAAAAGTTGAGACAAAAACTTATTCCGTTGAAGGTATGACCTGTCAGGATTGTGTCAGTTCGGTTGAGAGTAAACTTGGAAAGATTGACGGTGTACAAAAGTATGAAGTCGATCTTGAAAAAGGTGAAGCAGTAGTTGAATTTGATCCTGAAAAAGTAAAGAGTGAAGATATTGAAAAAGAATTTGAAGATACTTCATTTAAAGTAACTGTTAAGGAAACAGAAACAGATAACCAAGAAAAATAAATATATAACTTGTCATTTGGCACCGGTCTGCCGCCAGGCAGGCTTGATGCTGAATCTTCTGAATCCTTTTTATGGAGATTCCCGCTTTCGCGGGAATGACATTTTGATTTTGCTTTTTTACTGGAAGCATATTTTTAATAATTAGGATACCCAATGAAACAGAAAAAATCTTCTGAAAAAAAATGGATGGGCGCAGGATTATTAGCTGCAATAACTGCATCGCTTTGCTGTATTACACCGGTTTTGGCAGTATTGGGCGGATTGGGCGGTATTGCATCAACGTTTTCCTGGCTCGATCCGTTACGACCTTATTTAATCGGCTTTACAGCCATTGTGCTGGGTTATGCTTTTTACAACGCGTACATACCTAAAAAGGAAGACGATTTAGAATGTGCCTGTGAGGATGATGAAAGTCCTGCAAAGAAAAATTTTCTTAACTCCAAAGCATTTCTCTGGGTTGTAACAGGCGTTAGCATTTTGATGTTTACGTTTCCTTCTTACTCGCATATCTTCTTCCCGGATACAAATAATAACATTGTTGTTGTTGACGAAAGTAATGTATCAGAAGCCAGACTTTACATTGAAGGAATGACCTGCACCGGTTGTGAAGAATCGGTGAACTATACACTTCGCAATCAGAAGGGAGTTTTAAGCACAGTATCTTCATATGAAACAGGAATTGCTAATGTAAAATATGATAAGTCTAAAGTAAAGCCGGAACAACTTGCACAAGCCATTGAAGATGAAGTTGGTTATAATGTAAAAAGTTATGAAATAACAAAAAATAAATGAGGGATTAGAAAATGAATGATATAATAAAAATTGAAGTCCAATATTTTAACGGCTGCCCCAACTCTCCTGAGATGATTCGCAGGATTAAAGAAGCGATTAAGGGTAAAGAAGAAATAATTGACTATAACGAAGTTCTTGTTGAGAGTAATGAACTCGCTGAAAAATTAAAATTCAGGGGATCACCCACAGTTCTTATTAACGGAGAAGATATTGAAGGAAGAGAAGAAGCGGAATCGGCAGCGCTCAATTGCAGAGTTTATGAAAATGGATTACCTGGTATAGAAGAAATCAAGAAACGAATTTTCAATTGATAAATGAAATACATTCTACTTATTTATTTGATGTTGACATCGCTAATTGTTGCACAAGGTCCACCAATCTTTACCGACAGCCCGTTGGGTTGTACCTCCGTTGAATTTTCGCATCCAATAAATGTAAATGTTAGTAAGATTAGAAACATACTTATTTTTTGCACAGCTCTCTTGATTTTCATCGTCTTCATCTTTTCCTCCTTTTTTACTTAAATGAAGAAATTGCTTCTTATTCATATAGTAACATCTTCAAAAAGAAAGTGATATTTAATTAAAAGAAAATCGTTTTAAAACGATTTAATTAAACTAATCAAACAGTTTTTATACAAAATGAATTTAGAAGTGGAAAAGTATTAAAGAGGCAACACTACTTTAGCAGGAGCATTTTATTAGTTTGAATAAATTCTCCAGCATGCAGAGTATAGAAGTAGATTCCGCTGGCAAAATTTGAAGCATCAAATTGAATGTTGTAATTACCAGCACTTAAATTACTGTTGATTAAAACGGTAATAGTTTCACCAAGAATGTTTGATATTTTCAGTTCCACAAAATCTTCCTGAGGAATGTTAAATGAAATTGTAGTGACTGGATTGAACGGGTTTGGGTAATTTTGATGCAAGACAATGTTATCCGGAAGAGGCAATTCATTATTAACATTTGTTGGGGAGAAAGTAATTGTAATATTATTAATTTGTGTATTAAACGGATCAATTGTTACAACCTGGCTTATGGCATTTTCCAATCCTATTTTTTGCCCTATAAGCTGATATGTACCGTAGGGAAGGTTGTTAACGCGGTATGCACCATCTTCTTTGCCAAAATTATAAGAGTAGAGTGCACCGTTATCAACGGATCTTGCAAGAAGAGTTATGCCTTCATAATCGTTTTGAAAATTATTGGTTATAAAATTAATTGTTCCTCCAATACTGCCTGCACCGTAAGAAGAATCGCGCAGTAAAAATACATTTTTATTAATAACACCGTTACTTATTAATAGTGAATCTGCATTTTGCCAGTAAACAGAAGCTATTCCCTCATCATTATAGTAACCAGGCAAAAAGTAATTAGTATATGCTTGTAAGAAATAATAATTATCTAGCTGTACAAATACTTTAAATGAACCATCCGGTTGAATTAATCCAGCAAAAGCACTTAAAGTGTCCTCCAATAAAGATTGTCCCTGTTTCATTGTTCCAACGTGTTTACCTTTTCTCACAATCACTATACCCTTTTCCATCACGGTTCCGCCTGATGAATCGAAAACAGTGCCCGAAACGGATAGGTTTGTATCTATAATTTCCAGCATATTAAAACTAATAGTCTTTACGTCACCTGAATCAAGACGTTCGATTTTAGCAAAGTAAGGATCATAGGTGCTATCATGAAATTGAACATAATATCCTTCTTTCTCAGCAGCAATTGTGTAATCACCCTCAGGCAAAGTTGCTGTATAATTTCCGTTAATATCAGTACCAGCCGTATCTAAAAGATATATGCCGCCATAAAAGAAATAAACGTTAGCATTTACAAGTGGTGTTATACTATCTGTAACCGTTCCGGTAAAATCTCCATATTCATCTTCAAAGAAATCTATTTTAACACGCAATAGTTCGGGGCTGTTTATTCCATCATTGAAAACATATATTGTATCGGAAGTATCGGATAAAGTAACGTGATAGAATCCGGAAAGTGTTACATTCATCCTAACAGAATCATCCGGATTGATTGTAAATGGAAGCTCTAAGTTATTTTCGAAATCTACCAGGTAGATATTTTCCTTAAAATTCAGGCTATCAATTGTAAGAGTTTGATTACCTTTATTAATAAGGTATGCATAATCGAACCTATTGAACAGATCTTCAAACTCTATTCTATTTGGTTTTATATCCAGTTCGGGCTGGCCAACAGCCAAACCTGTTTGAACTAAGAGAAAAATTGATAGGAGTTTAATATTCATTATTTCTTTATATTTTTTAACTTAGTACCATGATTATTAATTTGGTGACAAAAATAAAGCGAGAAAAAAATAGATTATCTTAATATTTCAAAAAATGAACTAGATAACCTTTTGAAGAGATCCAGAGAAGGTGATTCAAAAGCGTTTGCGGACCTCTCAAAAAATATAAGTGATATTTCTCATTCTTACTTTTCATCAAAGCATCGCCAGGGGCGTATTATAAATATAGATGATGTTGATGACTTAACAAACAATGTCTATGTGGCTTTTGCTGAACAATTTCAAAATATAGAAATTCTTGAAAATTGGCTAAGAAGAGTCCTTTTCCTCACTTTTATCCGTTGGTATAAGAAGAATAAATCCAGAACCTTTGTTGAACTGAATGAATTGATATTTGTGAGTGAAGAACCGGATGTAGAATCCGTAAATATTGATGCCGCGACTGCTCTAAACTTTTTAAGCAAGTTAAGTGATGAAAAGCAGGAAATTGTGAAGCTTAGATTCTGGGGAGGGCTGAAATTTTCGGAGATTGCGGAAAGAATGAATAAAACTGAAGCTGCTGTAAAAAAAATGTTTTACCGTACTCTTATCGAGATAAAAGAAAAATTGGATTAAATGTCACTATTCATTTCTAATAGTAACTATATAGATACCAAACCAATTTGGGAAGAAAAATGGAAAAGTATGAAAAAATAATTAAATTACTTGAAAAAGATAGTTTAACAACTGAAGAGCAGAATCACCTTGAGGGAACAATTAAATCAGATAAGGGTGCTGCTCGTTTAGTTGCACTATATAATAGTATAAAAACAAACTTACCGAATGTAATGCATCTTGATACTGAACTGATAGGTGATTTTGTTCTTTATAATAATGAGCAACTGCCTGATGATGCAATAATTCCCCTTCTAGCTGATAAAATCAATTCTCACCTAAAGAATTGTCTGGTATGTAACGAGGAATATCAAACCTTGCAGAAGGAATATAAAAATGTAGGTGAACATTTGGAGAAAACCATAGAAAAAGAAGAGCAAGCTTATGAAACTAAATCAATCTTTCCCTCATTCGCACTTAAAAATTTCTCAAGCTTCAGATATGCCTTTGCATCAATAGTAATTCTAGGAATTATTTACCTGGGATTATTTACCGTTTCAAATGTTACGACTCCAGATTATAATAAAAATATTTTTACAGCCAAAGAAAACGGTTTTTACATAACAAGGGGAAGGACATCAGTTACATTTCAGAAAGGTTTGAATGCTGTGCAAAACGGCCGTTATGAGGATGCAATAGATTACTTTAAAATGGATATTGAAGAACATGCACACCAAAGTTCAATTTTTTATGCACACTTTATTACAGGATTAACTTACCTTAAATCTGCCGAATCAAGTTTTATCGGAATGTTTCAATCCTTCGATGAGGAAAAAGTGAACGAGGCAATAATAAATCTAAATTTATCAGTTGAGAAAAATTCATCTGGTAATTACGATAATCTTAACCTCGATGCTTATTACTATCTTGGTAGAGCTTACTTATTATTAGAAGATTTTGAAAAAGCTAAAGAACAGTTATCAATTGTAATTGAATCGAAGGGTAAGTTTTATAACCATGCTAAAAAGTTAATTGAAGATTTGGAGAAGAATTGAAGGATGTTTTTCTTGAAGCAGTTAGTAATAATATTTCTCACACCTTTATTATGCCTGGCAGGATTACTAAGTCTCTCCACTTCCTATTGGGCCGATACTCCTTCAAAGCCTACAATAACGAGTAACTATATTTTATTTGATTCAACCCAAGTAACTTCACCTTCCCAAAGTTGCCTTGAAATAGAGTACCAAATTTCGAACTCTCAAATCGATTATAAACATATTAAAAAAGAAATAAATAATCTCAACTCATCTTTTGAAAAAGATTATCTTACTGCGCTTATTTATAAAAGGGCGGGGAATTATGAGGCCGCTTACAATTCACTATTGAAACACATTGATATCAATACCTCTCATTTTGAGTTTTATGATGAACTTATCACTGTGGCAAGGATTACCGGAAATCTTGAAAAGATTAAAGAGCAGTTAGCCGACAAATCTGAAGCATCACATTATACATTATATCTTTCCGGATTAATAAAATTTGAGTCCGGTAAATACCAGAAATCCATTGCTGAATTTGAAAAAATTATTGCCGGTGGTTTTGTTTCTGAATCTGTTTATTACCGTCTGGCTTATGCAAATAGGTTAATAGGAGATTATGAGAAAAGTCTTGAGTGGTTAACCGAGGCTGAATCACTGCTGGATAGCACAGACCGATTTTTAGCGAAAGTAATTAATGCAAAGGGTTCTATATATTTTCTTTCTGATGAGTATGAGCTTGCCGAAAAATTATACATTGATGCCAATAGTAAAGCCATCGCTACAGGTGACGTTGTAGAAGAAATAAAATCAATGGGGAACCTGGCAATGATTAAAGACCTTTATGGAGATGTATATACAGCTAGGGAAGATTTAAGTAAAGCTATCCAAAAGGCAAGCAAAACAGAAAATATAGATCTGCTTGCATTCTTATACTCCGAACTTGGAGTTTCTTTCACTTTCACTAGTGAAAATATTGATGCACGTGAAAAATATGAAAGTAGTTATGAATATTATACAATTTTAAAAAATCACGAACGACTTTCTTATCTAGCAAGTAATATCGGTTCAATTTATCTTCAGCAAGCAAACTATAAATCAGCTTTAAAATATTACAAAGAGGGATTAAAGCATTCAGGAGAAAACAAGCTTGGGTTGATACTAAACCTGACTGGTATTGCAGATGTATATGCAAATTCATCCAATTATTCTATAGCAATTGAATATTATAACAAAGCAAAGCAGTTAGCCGACTCAATTAATGCAATTTCTTCAGTTGTTAGAATTGAGCAGGGAATAGGAGCCCTGTTTTATAATATCAACAGACCTTACCGGGCTTTGAATTTTCTTTTAGAAGCTGAGAAAAGGTTAGAAGTTAATGAACTTCCTTTCGAGGCAACTGAACTTTATTATAAAATTGGAACAGTCTTAGCTTCAATTGATAGTATTTATCAGGCAGAGAATTACTTGAGTAAAGGATTGGAAATTGCAAAACGAACAGGAGATTTATATTATGAAGTAATTTTAAATACCGAACTTGCTTATATATTTTATCTTCAGGAAGAATATGCAAAAGCACTTTTGCATCTTAATGATGCGATGAGTATTTCTGAAGAGTATGAATTACTTCAGCTAATCAGTTTACAGAAACTGTATCTCGGAAAAATATTGTGGGCTCAAAACTTAGAATCAAGAGCAATAGAGCATCTTGCCAAATCATTTGAACTTGCCGGACAGGCTTCTGATTATAACACACAGGTAGAAGCCGGTTATCACCTTGCAAAATATAATATAACTATTAACAAAACTAATGAAGCTGAAAATTGGTTTAAGCAATCCATATCTATAATTGAACGGGTTTCTCTTTCACTTGTACAGAGCCAGGAGATACAGATAGCTCACTTTTCTGCATTCGATGAAATTTATAATTCATTAATTGAATTCTATTTAAATGAAGAGAGAACTGTCAAAGCCTTCGAAATATTGGAAAGATCACGGTCACGGAACACAATGCAAAACCTGGTAAATTTAAAACTGATTTCTTCGATTGCAGATGAAGAGATGTTGAACAGGTATCTTGATTTAAATTGGATGATTACTTCCGGTTTATTTTTAGATGAAGAAAAGAATTCTTTCATCAAAGAGGCAGAAGAACTTCAGAAAAAATTCGTGCAAAAAAATCCTGAACTCGAACAATATATTTTAAATTCTCCCTGGAAAAATCTTGAAGAGATTCAATATTCTTTAAATGAAGATGACAATTTAATTTCAGTTTACGTGAATGAAAATAAAATATACTTGTTTCATCTTACAAAGGATGATTTCCAAACAAAAAATATTTCTTTAGGAAGAGAAGCTTTACGAACACTATTGGACAATATTGCCCCGATATATAGATCGGATCTGGTAAGAGATGAAATATATATAAATCAGGATCTTTTTTCATTCGATGCAGAAGCATCCTGGGAACTTTACAGATTGGTCTTTAAAGACCTGATTGAACAGATCCCAACTGAGGAGGTACTGATATTTAGCTTTTCGAATGAATTACTAGTGTTACCGGCTGAACTACTAGTTGTTGAATGGGATGCAGGGGATAGCCCATATTACTACGAGGATAAAAAATTCTTGATTCAGAAACATCCGATAATGTATTCACCATCTGCATCAATATACGCTGTTCAACAAGAGAAAACGTTATCAGGAAATGAATATAATTTATTGGTCGGGAACCCGGAGATATCAAACGATGATTTTGAAATAAGTTACAGAAGCGGATTACTTAGTGAAGATGAATACTCATTACGGAACATTGAACTCTTTCCGCTCAAATACTCAGCTGAAGAGATTGAAAACGTTGACGATATTATTGAGAATAATATTGTATTATTATCTGAAAATGCAACAGAGGAAAATTTTAAAAGTAATGCTTCGTCCAGTAAATTAATTCACCTTTCAACTCATTCTTTTCTGTATAAAAATCAGCCGCTAATAATTTTTTCAACTCAGGAAAATGATCCGGACGACGGATTCCTGGAAATTTCGGAAATAGTTCAGATGGATTTGAACTGTGATCTAGTAGTGCTAAGTTCCTGTAGATCCGGCTTAGGAAAGATAGATGAAGCAGAGGGCATACTTGGCATGCAAAAAGCATTTTTTGAAGCCGGTGCAAATAGTATCGTTGTTTCTTTATGGGATGTAAATGACGAGTATACCTCATATTTCATGAAGGATTTTTACAATTATCTCAGTGAAGGATACGATAAACCGGAGGCTTTGAGAAAAACGAAATTGGATTTCGCCAAAAAATACTCTGCTAATCCATACTACTGGTCTGCATTTGTTTTATCAGGAAACTCTTCAAGTATTAACCTAAGTACGGCCTCTTCATTTAATTTATTTTTTACACTAATACTAATACTTATATTGCTGGTTGTTTCTGCTGTAACCTACCAATTTAGTAGAATGCGAAAAACCTGGTGAAGGAATGCATTCGATAGTCTTTAATGCTGAAAATCTTTCAAGCGGCGTTTACTACTATACAATAATTACTGAAAGCTTTACACAAACCAGGAAGATGATGCTTTTGAAGTAGGATTGAACAAAACACTTTTTGGAAGCCGATCTGATTAAGATCGGCTTTTTGATTTTTCCAGTAAAAGGATATTCCATTTTACTTTCATATATTTAGGAGATTCTGATTACCATCCCTGTTTCGGCAGAAATTCTTACTTCCCAGTTTCTCCCTTCACTTCTTATCTGAAATCGATATTGCCACGTTTCATCGCTCTCATCTTTTTCAAGTTTCCATTCAAGTAGTTCGCCATTTTTGGCATTCAAGGCGATACTCTTTGCAAAAGAGTAATTAATAAGGTTCATTCCCGGGTTGATTTCATAATCGAACGAGGGAAAGATACCTTTTATTTCAACGATTGTACCCTCATCAACACGAAATTTAATCTTTAGTTCTCCACCACTTAGTGCTATAACATAAATTTCCCATACCTGTATGCCGTGCTCTGTTTCTATTTCGGATTTTATGATGGTTCCTTCGATTATTCCGGCTGTTCTTTCAGTTACCTGCTCCTTGGTAAGAATGGGATTGTTGTTAGAGTTATTAACCTCCTGTGCGCAAGAAATAAATAACATCGTGAAAATTACGCTAGCAAAAAATAAATTTAATTTACCTGGCATTTTAGCTTCCTTAATAATATTAATAGTTATTGCTTTCTTACTTAGTACAGCTTATAGGAGATATGTGACAGGTTAAAAGCACTTTTATGAATTAAACAATTTTGTGGTGATGAATAATATATGATTGGTATAAATAGTTAACCCCCTCAATATTCCTAATGAGGGGGTTAGGGCTAGAAGAGTATCAGGAAAGCTTATTTTAAGAGCAAGTTATTCTTAAATCAAAATAATTTCTTAATCCGGATTTCCATCCCTGTTATTATCGCGGAAAGCATCTTTAAAAGAATGTTCGATACTCATCTCAATTTCACTCTCATTGGAAGGATCTGAGGGATCCAGATAGTCTCCTTCATCAAAAAACCAACTATACGGATTAACAATAATTGTGAGGTTAACACTCATATTGTCTTCAATAGTAATTGGTGTTTGCAGTTCAATATCCTGATATGTGGAGCGCCGAGATTTATAAATAAACGGATCACCGTTAAAACTACCTTTTACAATAACTGAATATCTTTCTGAACCACTCTCTCCATCTTTAAATTCCGGATCGGGAGGTGTTTCAGAATCTTCCACTTTGTGAATTTCAAATCTTATTCGATCATATGAGCCGGGCGGTATGTCACTAATCAGCACTTCGTTATTAATACCGTTAGGATTGAGATGTACTACAAAGGGTCCAAGTTTAATATCTGATGAATCATTTGAACTTGCACTTTTGAATTTTAAGTTTCGGATTAAAGCCTTTACAGTATTTAGTTGTAATGTATTATTTTGCATTTTTTGTAAAGAACCCCCGCTAAAAAATGTTACAGATAAACCGCTATTTTGTACTTCAGTGGAATTGTCGCAGCCGTAAAATGCAATGAAGAATAACATAAATATTACACTTAGTTTTCGCATAGTTCCCTTAGTGGTTCGGATATTCATTATTTTACCTTTTTTTGAAGTGAATAATGTTTAATTAAATAATTCGGAATTTGTCTTCCTTTTAATAATAGTGTTCAGAAAGAAGACTAAGTGACATTAAAATTTTAAAAATGTTTGCAAGTTTAATGCCATTTTATTGCAGAAATGCGTATTAAAATATGATTCATAAGATTTTATGAAATATTGATTATTTTGCTTTAGAAGCTAAATCTTGAAAATACTGTTAAAGGACATCTTTTAATTAAGAACTGGGTAGGAAAAACTAACCTTTCAATATCGCTACTAATCATTGTTTGCCCGAAAATTCTTAATCGAGCTTAATAGGTAAAAAAATCCCCTAGCTAGTGCTTTGGGGGATAGAATTAATTTGATAAGCTAAGTAACTCTGTTCACACTCTGATTCTCATATTTAACGCACCGCATTAAAACATGCTAATTACAAACTAGAACCAGTCGCTGTTAGTGCTTGCCAATTATTTTTGTTGAGGGTTCAATATGTACTAAAACATCACTAATGTTTAAGAATATGTTCTTCAATTTATCTTTTACTTTATGAGCTATTTCATGCCCTTCGTAAACAGGAATATTTCCATCTACAATTACATGTATATCTATAAAGTATTCAAAGCCCATCTTCCTCATAAAGCATTTATCCAATCCTTCAACGCCGGGTACTTCTAACGCAACTGATCTAATCTTATTAATAGTTACCTCCGGAGGTGCGGTATCCATCAATTCGAATAAGGCTGGCTTTAATAGTCTGTAAGAATTAATTATTATAATAATCGAAGCAAATAGGGCAGCATAATCATCAGCCGCTTCATATCCTTCTCCCCCTATCAGTGCAACGGAAATTCCTATAAAAACCGCAATAGAAGTTATGGCATCGCTTCGTTGATGCCATGCATCATTTATTACTGCGACACTTTTTATTCTTTTCCCAACCTTAATAATATACCTGAATAGAATTTCCTTTATAATTACTACTAAAACAAGCACTGCTAATGTGAATGCAGCTGGGGCGTGGTGTGGGGTAATGATTTCATAAATGCTTTGGATAATAATTATTATGGCTGCAATAAATAAACCAAAGGCTACAACCATACCTGCAAGTGGTTCTGCTTTTCCATGCCCGTAAGGATGATCAGCATCTGCCGGTTTAGTAGCTATACGCAAGCCGGATAATACAATTATAGATGTAAAAGCATCAGCCAAGGACTCAATTCCATCGGCTATTAGAGCGTATGAATTTCCTAACGCCCCGGAAATAATTTTAATAGCAGAAAGAGTTAAACTTGTAATAATTCCTATTAGAGTTGTTTTAATTCCTTTTGTTGCAAGCTGAGAAGAATTATCGTTTATTTTCAATCCTTCATTATTTTTCATTTTTCTTACGAGTTTATATTCTGATGCTAGAAAATATTTATCGATACGTATAAAATAATAAAAATCTCCTTTAGCTAATTCTTAGGGGATTATTGCAAATTAATAATAAATACAACAACAAAATGATGCTGCCAATAAGGGTTGAATTTAATATCTAGAGGAACTATAAATGAGAATCTCCCAGAGAACTTTTACTATGTTTGGTAAACCTATAAGGTGAGTTGTAATGATTCTATCATTGTAACACTTTACTATCACATTTATGGATTTCTATAGTAGTATGAGCAAGCCCTTTATCATTGAGTAACAGTTTCTTATAGTGATCGGGTTGCTTTGGAACATCTGTAACTATACTAACAATCGCATTATAAATGTTTGGACCAATAGCCCAAACGTGTAAATCTACTACCTTATCTCCATCGAAACATTCGATTGAATTTCGAATCAGATCCTGCAATTCAGCTGAAGCTTGTTTATCCAACAATATACCGCTGGTATCTCTCAATAAACCAATAGACCATCGAGCCACTAAGATTGCACCCACTATTCCCATTAAAGGATCCATCCATATCAATCCCATATACTTTGCTGTAAGAAGTGCTATAATAGCAAATATGGAAGTAAGCGCATCGGCAAGCACATGTAACGATGCAGCCCTCAAGTTATGATCAGTATGTTTATGGATATGAACAATATTTGCATCTGAATGCTCTGATCTATGACTGCCGCTTAAAATAAAATAGCTTACGGCATTAACGATGAGACCTAAGATAGCCACCAATATAGCCTGATTGAATATAATTTCAACCGGGTTCATAAATCTATATACACTTTCCCAAGTCATCATTAATGCGAAAATTACTAACAAAATAGCACTGGAAAACCCAGCTAGAGTATTCACTTTTCCAGTACCGAAACTAAAGCTTACATCATTAGAATGTCTTCGTGCATAATAATAAGCAAAAGCTGAGATTCCAAGGGCAGCAGTATGAGAAGCCATATGTAATCCATCGGCTAATAGTGCCATTGAGCCGAATAAAACACCTGATATGATTTCAATTACCATCATCGCGGCTGTAATTAAAATTACAATCAGTGTGCGTTTCTCACCTGCTCTGATAATATCCTGACCAAATATATGTGCGTGTTGCCACTTACTAATTGTGTCTCGATGCATATTTCAACTAAAAGTTTATTATTTAAGTTATTGAATTTTATTTTATCAAAATAAGAGATTGCGCTCATTATGGCAAGATAAATTAATTAGTAAAGATTATTATACATTGTATGCCACTTCCCGCCGACTACTGCATATGTTTTCTGTTGTTGTATGAATGGTAAACAATCTAGAAAAACTCATAAAAGCAAACGTAACACCGGATGAAAAAACTCCGGCAGATGGATTGGTCATTGACGGGCAACCTTCAATCAACGAATCCATGCTTACCGATGAATCAAAACTGGTAACAAAAAAAGCGGATAAATGAAATTAAGTGGCCAGGTAAAAATACTATTATCACCGCTCAACTTAACCGAATAATAAATTTCCTGCGTGATACAATCTTATTTAACAACGCCCCAACATTAAAGACATTTTTCTTTTCTTCTGTTTGATTAACATCAGCCATTCCTTTTACCGGTTGTAATTCGCTCCAATAATATTATATCATTTTATTAACGTCTTAAACTAAAGTTTGCTTCCACAGTTTTTCCCTCTTTCACAATTACTTCCAAAGATTTTTCTTTTAATTTTTCATGCCAGGTTTTAATTATATATTCACCTTCCGGAACATCATTTATTGTAAACGTTCCATCCGGTCCCGTCTTGGCGAAATAAGGATTTTCCAAAACTATTATATATGCTGACATTTCAGTGTGCACATTACAGAGCAGAGTAACTACGCCCGCTTTATCAAACATAACTTCCCTGGTTACTCCTTTTGAATATGTCCCTAAATTAAAGGGTTTTATTTTCGAAGGCGAAAACACATTGTGACGAACCTCGTCACTATTAGGAAATTGTACAGTAGTACTTACAAGGATAGGAAGGACATGTGGAATAAAAACCATATTAAGCTGATCAAGTATCGGTTTTTCTTGTTCAGGTTGATAAGTTCCTTCCATATGTTCAATAAAAACAACAACATCTCTTGCGTCTCTAACTCCTCTTACTTTAATTGTGCCGGTTATTGTACCACTCTTTTTTTCTTGAATGATTGTTTCCCCGTCACTTGACAGTATTACATTTGATAAAAAAAAGCATGGGATTAGAATTAATAATTTTTTACTCATATTGATGTCTCCTAAACCAATAGATAAGGTTTATAAAAAAATAGCTACAATAATATTTCATCAGTTGCCAGAATTCCCAAACACTAAACTGAGGAAGGAACTACAATATCCTTCCTCAGAATTGTAACCTGGATATTATTAATATCTGCTCTACTTTTTTCTATAGAACAAATAGCATATTAACTTTTATCCAATGTACAGTATCATCATTTATAGCGGTTATTGTATCCCCCCCAATTGTTTTATCTCCTTCAATTTTTATGAGCCCCTCAACTGTAAAGCGTACATTTGCTCGTGCAAGAATTGTAATATTTGGAGAGATCAAAGTATATTTATCTAAGTCATTGTCATTTTGATCGGAAGATGCACCGCCAACACGAACTCCAGCGATAAACCATGGAAATATCAAATACTGTCCCTCTACAAACCAAGCTAAACTATTTAGTTCTCTTTCAAGATCGGTTGCTCCGTTTGATAAACCAGAAGGATTATCATCTTTCCCGAAAATTGCTCCTGCAAATAAATCAATACGACCAACGTTCGCGTGTACATCAACACCATAGCGTGTGAAATCATTGTCAACATTTGAAGTCTCATTAACTTCTATGTTATAATTACCCTGATAAGCATAGGCTCCAACTGAGAAAGAGTTATCAGCCCAGTTATCGGTTTGCTGGAGAGCATCCATTCCTGCCGGCTGATAACCATCGAGGGCTAATCCTCCAAATTTCACACCTACTCTGCCATAAATATCCTTTTCATCTGTAAAATCATTAATAGTTGCCTTTTCACCATTAACTACACCAAGAGCATATTGAAAACGATGGCTTATTATGCCCCTTAATTCAATTCCAGATTGTTGATCTCTTGGTCTCCACTTTCCGGTTGCTTTATAATCGAGTGTCATGGCATGTTCCAGGGTTATTCTATTATTATCAACATATCCCTCAGTAATTGCCGGTTCTAACCTTCCAACACGTATATTGAAAGCATTATCCGGACCAATTAAATCATTTATTTGAAAGAACGCGCGCTTTAATCCCGGAGCATTTTTCCCTTTTTCAAACATCACCCATTCGGCAAAAAAGGAAAAAGTTTCATCGAAAGTACCCCCTAGAAATAATTCCAATTCGTGTGGCATATCAAAGTCTATCTTAGTTCCGCCTTCGGGTGGTGCATATACAACACGTTGATGAATATAAGCAGATAACGGGAAAGAACCTGGTAACCAACCCGGATAAATTGCCTCTGGCCAGACTTCCTTCCAAGCTTCGGCACCGAGAGGTACTCGTTGTCGTTTAATAAATTCCTCATCACCCATAGGCATCACATAACCATTTCTACGAAACGCTTCTCCAAATGCATTACGTTTTGGTATAGCATAATGACAGGTGGAACAGC